>DBWG01000008.1:0-10165 GCA_002308635.1 Ruminococcaceae bacterium UBA1244
CGGAAAAACTCTGTCTCAGGTACTCGGCAGTATCTCCGCAACGGGCGGGGCGACTTCTCTCTATTCTGCTCTTGCAAAAATGACGAGGACTGCCGACAGCAATATCAGCGAAAAATATCCGAGACGTGAATGTATCCTCTTTACTGACGGCTATGATGAGGCTGTCGGCAAGGAAACCATAGAGGAGACAAAAGCAAAGCTGCTCAAAGCAAATATCCCCGTTCATACGGTCTCGGCTGTTATGACCTCCGCAGAGTATAACCAAAAATTAGGCGAGCTTTCAAGGCTTACCGGCGGCAGTATAAGCGTTCCTCAGGATGCGGGAAAATATACTGATATATCCGACAGATTGATGGACGGCATCTATGATTCCTCTGTTCTTGTTTTCCGTGCAGGCAATAATATTACCGATGAAAACGAAAAGACTCTGTCCATCAAGTTTGAAAATAAAAAGATCACTCTTGACAAAAAAGTATATATGTTCCGATGGCAGCCGGACACTGTGGCTCCGGAATTACAGAAGGCCGAACTTGAAGAAAAAAATACAGTCCGTGTTTATTTCAGCGAGGAGGTAATGAATGCCGACAGGCCGGACAGCTATTCTTTTAAAAATTCCTCCGGTTCGGTCATCACTCCTTCAAGCGCCGTGTATGAAGTGAAGGACGGACAGCCTTCCGCTTTGCTGACGTTCGATTCTGACATCGTAAAAGGCGATTATACAGTATCCTGCAAGAATATCTGCGATATGTCTATGGAAAAAAACAACGTGACAAACGAAATAGAGACATATCTTGACGGCGTTGAACCGCCGAACGAGTTTGTACAGTTTCTTCTTTCATGGCAGGGAATAATCCTTGCTGCGGCTGTGCTTATCGTTGCAGTGATACTTGTGCTGATACTCATAGGAATGCGCAGGAGATCATCCAAAAAGCCTGCGGAGGAAACAGCTTCCGTGCAGCCGATACAGCCAATGCAGCCGGCCGCTCCGGTGCAGCCCGTTCAGACTCCTGCACAAGCCGTCCGGGAGGAGATCGTAAGCGTTCCTCAGGAGGTCGTTGTAAACAAAATAGAAAAGAAGGCTCCGAAATATGTCGTCAGCGTCAGGGAAACCAATACTCTCTTTGTCAGGATACAGCTTTCCGGCGGCGAAAGCAGCGTTTCGGAGGTCGAATTTGAAAAACAGCTCATAGTTGGAAGAAGCTCTGACTGTGATATATGTATAGATGACAAATATATGGCAAGAAAGCAATTCGTGATAGAAAAAGAGGACGGAAACTATTATGTGTCCGATCTCCGGTCTACAAACGGAACATCAGTAAACGGCATCAGGATCACATCCAGACACCGGCTCGAAAAGAACGATATTATTTCCGCCGGAACGATCAAAATGACTGTAAGCTGGAACTGATCTCGGAACGATGGCTGCTATTACTGTAAAAATTGAGGTGTGGTCTTATGTTGTGTCCAAATTGTTTTACACAGTCCTTTAATGGGGTCTCGTGTTCGTCATGCGGATATGAAATGAAGGACGGAAAGTGCATAGAAGATCTGAAGCTGTTTTATAAGCTGAAAAAGCGTTATGTCATCGGGCGTTCTCTCGGTGCGGGAGGCTTCGGCATCACCTATGTTGCATACGATCTTTTTACGGACAACCGTGTGTGTGTTAAGGAATACTTTCCGATGGGTCTTGTTGTCAGAAATTCTGACGGCATAACGGTACAGAATACCCGTACAAACAGACTCGATGAGTTCAACCACGGTATCCGGAGGTTCATGGAGGAAGCAAATATCATCCGTGAGATGAACAATATTTCCGGTGTTGTAAATGTTACCGACTGTTTTGAGGAAAACGGCACCGCATATTATGTGATGGAATATCTTGAGGGCGTTTCTCTGAAAAAACTCGTTCCGGAGCATGGGATGGATTTCAGGATCGCAAGCGAGATAATTATGAAGGCGGGACGGACGCTGGATCTTATCCACAAGGAAAAGGGCTATCTTCACAGGGATATAAGCCCCGAAAATATTATGATACTTGCTTCGGGCAGAGTCGTTGTTATCGACTTCGGAAGCGCAAAAAATTTCTTTATGAGCAACAGCAACTATACGATCACCCTGAAACACGGCTTTGCTCCGATAGAACAGTATTCTTCAACTGATATGCAGGGTCCCTTTACCGACCTCTATGCCCTTGCAAGCACCTATTATTTCCTGCTGACAGGAAAGGTCATACCAAGGGCGACCGACAGACTGACAGGTGCGGTCTATGAGCCGCTCAGCTCTCTGCGTCCGGATGTCGGACAGGAGGTTTCGGATGTTGTGGATCATGCGCTTATGCTGCGCCCGTCCGAAAGGACTGCTACGATAGGAGAGTTCCTTGATTCTCTTGAGGAAATAATAATCAAAAGAGGTACCGATGAAAACAGAGTTGTGGTCTCTGTGAGCATCGACGGTTCAATACAGAATACAGTCAGCATAGAAGCCGACAAGGAAATACTTGTCGGACGCTCGACAAAATGCGATGTAGTCTTTCCTAACTGCGATAATGTCAGCAAGCTGCACTGCAAGCTGATGTTTGACGGAAAAAACAAACAGTTCCTGATCGAGGACTGTTCGACAAACGGCACATATATCAACTATGTCCGTATGGAAAAGGGAACAAGATATTATGTCGGCAAGCAGGATCTTATCATACTTGCAAACACCAGATACAGGCTTATATTGGGGGAATGATGAATGTATATGTCTGATGAGCACAATATTGCAACAGAAAAATACCAGCCTGACCTGAAGTCATATATGTATGCTTCGAGCATCGTCGGAACAAGAAAATATCAGCAGGATTCCTACGGCTGCATAGAAACGCCTGTCGGATGTCTTGCGGTAGTTTGTGACGGTATGGGCGGACTTGAAGGCGGCGAACGTGCAAGCGGTCTTGCAGTAAAAACCATACTGGAGGACTATCTGACCCGGCCGATAACAAGCGTCAGGGATTTTCTTTATGATGAGGTCGTCAAAACAGACGAGCTTGTCTATAATATCAGCGACGAAAACGGACGGCAGATCGGCGCAGGATCAACTATCGTTGCTGTCCATATAAAAGACGACAGGATGCACTGGGTCTCTGTCGGCGACAGCAAGATATATGTTATCAGAAACAATACTATACAGTGTATAGTCCGTGAACATAACTACCGTCTTACTCTCAACGAGCTTTATTCCGCAGGAAAGATCAGCATTGAATACTACAGAGCCGAAGAAAGCAAGGCTGAGGCGCTGATAAGCTTTCTCGGTATCGGAAACGTTTCTCTCATCGACATCAGCGAACAGCCGCTCCAACTGCTTCCGGGAGATATCGTGCTTCTTTGCAGTGACGGTCTTTACAAATCCCTGTCAGATGACAGGATACTTGCGATCGTGACGGACAACTATTTTGATATGCAGCGTGCGGCGGACGAGCTTACTGACGCAGCATTGAGATATTCGGGCAGAGGCCAGGACAATACGACTGTAACTATCGTAAGATATTGTTAAAGAGGATGAGCAGCCTTGACTATTGACCCAAGAAAAAATGCCCATATAACAATTCAAAAAGGCGGTCCTGCCCGAAAGGGGCGCATAACCGTCCTTGACAAAAATAACGATGGAGCATCGCTGTTTGTCGCTGACGAGGAGGTCGTTCCTGTCGGACGTGATCCCCAAAAATGTGAAATAGTGATATCCTACGGAAAAATAAGCCGTGTACACTGTCTGATAGAATATGACGGAGTTGATGGGGCATATATCGTAACGGACGTTTCGACAAACGGGATCTATATACAGGGCAACAGGATGCCGAAAAAGATACCGGTGCTTGTTCCTGCCGGAACCGTTGTTGAACTTGCAGACAGAACATACCGGCTTTCGCTGGAGTAAAACAGGGGGCTGAATTATTTATGTATTTTTGTATATCGTGTATGAATGAAATACCTGAGGAAAGCAAGGAGTGCTGTCCTTACTGCGGTTTTTCAAGATCCGGCTATACGGCGGCAGAAAAAATGCTTCAGCCGGAAAGCGTTTTTGAGAACCGCTATTATATCGGCAAGGCATACAGGACAGACCCTGCCGGAACATCCTATATTGCGCTTGACACCATAATGATGAGAAAAATCGTCATAAGGCGGATGTCCGGCGGAGGTGAAGGCGAGACCCCTTCAGCTCAGGGTGTGGAGCCTAATTTCAAGCTTTATGAGAGAAGAGAAAAATTTCTTTCATCATATAAAAAGGCCGCAGCAATAGACATATCGTCTCTTCCGGTGATATATACCTGTCAGGCAAGCGGTGCAACAGCCTATGCTGCATCGGAATATATTTCCGAGATGACGCTGCCCGTTTTTTTGGAGCAGACCGGCGGAAAGACCTTTGAAGGGGCAAAAAAGCACCTTCTTCCGATACTTGTCGCACTAAAGCTGCTTCACGACAACGGAGTTGTTCACGGTCAGCTTACTCCCGATTGTATCCGGAAAACAGACAAGACCTTTGTTCTTTGTGATATTGCGGCGGTCGGATCTCCTGAGGAAGAAAATACCTGTTCGCCTGCGGATGATATCAAGGCGTTTTTGCTGATCTTTGTCTCCATGATGTACGGAAGTCCCATTATGGCAAAGGCTGAGATAATAAACGATGAATTCCGCCGCAAAAATGAACTGGAGCTTCCGGATGAAGTAATGGAGTATGTGTATAATGTATTCAACAAAACAGATGATACAGAGATAAGCGCAGACAAGATACTCGATGTCTTTTATCACAGTAAGGACATCGCCGTTCTGCGGCCAAAGGCTGTTCCGACAGTCCCGCAGTATCTTCTTGATACGGCAAAGGATTCGGGAGTTACTGTGTCTCAGCTTCTTACGTCTCTGGTGTGACACAGCCTTTCGCCTTCAGAAAAGGTATGAGGGCTTTCTCCTGAATGTCAAATATTACAAAAAATGTGTCAAATTTAACAATCTGTGACAAATGCGCAAATATCCTGATATAATCTTATCAGGATCAGTTCTGGTGACAGAGCCGCCCGGTCTTGTTGAAAACATGGTTCACGGGTGAGCCGAGTCATCATAAAAATATTATAGAAGAGGAGTTTTTAATATGGTAAAAAGATGTGCAAACGGTCATTATTATGACGGCGACAGGTTTCCGGAATGTCCCTACTGCGGTTCAAAGGATACGAATGAAAGCAGCGGCGTTACTGTTTCTGTGGGCGGAGTCGAGAAGATGTTCTCAGAACCCGCTGCAAACGGCGATGATATGAAGACCATCACTCTTGGACAGTCTGCGGAGTATATGCCCCAGAACAACTACATAGACGATGACGACGACGCTACTATCCCGGTAGCACCTCCTATGATGAACCAACAGCCCGAGCAGTTCCAGGCTCAGATGCCTGAGCAGCAGGCTCCGGACTTTGTTGAAGAGTCACCCGTAATGGAAAATATTCCCTATGAGCAGCCCCAGTATTCTCAGACGGAAGAATTTGCTGTACCGATGGAGCAGGCAGTAACAATGCCTTTGCAGCAGTCCCAGGAGACACAGGTTTTTCCTGCACCGCCTGTTCCTGAGACTCCCTTTGTTCCCGAGCCGGTTCAGCCTGCAAACACAATGCAGGGAAGCTTCAGCGAGCTTGTCAACAATGCAATGAGAAACCCCGCCCGCAGCGACGATACACCGACCGTAAGCGTTTATGGTTCAAGAATGAAGTCGGAGCCGACAGTCGGCTGGCTGATCGGAATCAGCGCTCCTTATCTTGGAGAGTGCTTTGAGCTGAGAACAGGCAAAAACTTTATCGGCAGAGGTCAGGATATGGATATCGTCCTTGCATCCGACACCACAGTCTCAAGATACCGTCATGCGGTAGTTCTCTATGAGCCAAAGGCAAGAATTTTCCTTGCACAGCCCGGCGATTCAAGAGAACTTTTCTACATCAACGACAAGGTCGTCCTCAACAATCAGCCTCTCGAAGCTTATGACAGACTTACTGTCGGCGAAACAAAGCTTATGTTCTTCCCGCTTTGTTCAAGCGAGTTTTCTTGGGACGATGTTGAAAAGGACAACTGATATGAAGAAGACTTTTGATGGGAGGAGATATAAATGAACAACAATTACACTGCTCAAAAGCCGGCAATAAGAACAAAAAGCATTGTAGGAGCTGTCGGTGCTATCGTGTGTTCTATAGGTGCGCTGTGTTCAACGTTTTTCCCGATTTTTTCATCAGAAAAAGCAGCTAAGTTTTATGAATTATGGGCTTTTGGCGATAAGGGAAAATACGTTCTGGATTTTATGGGTGATGCTATGAAGGCTGCCGAAAAAATAGGCGGAAATACTTTGTCGGCACTTGTTTTTGAGATATTGTCCGTTTATGCAGCAACGGCGGCATTCTTTGCATTGGTTCTTGCGGTCATCTTTGTTGCCGTAGGTAAGCTGACCGGACTCAGAACAGGAAAAAAAGCACTGGCAGGAGCTTTTTCAATAATCGCTCTGGTTGTTACGGCATTTTTCTTCTGTGCGTTGATCGGTTATGTTACGGCTTGTAATAGTATTACCAAATCGGATCTGGATCTGACCTATGGACCGAGCCTGATGCTCTTCTTTGCGATCGGTACGGTTGTTTTCAGCTTTATAGGCGCTAAGGGAACACCTGCCGGCAAGGCTCCCGCTCAGGCTGTACCGCAGCAGGGCGCATACAATCAGTATCAGAATGTTCCGCCTGCAGCTCCCGTACCGCCGCAGTATCCCGCTCCGGTACAGAATCCTGTTCAGCCTCAGTATCCGCCTCAGATGATGCCTCAGCAGCAGTTCGTTCCTGTTCAGCCTTCTGCTCCGGATATTGACGACGATCCCCCGACAGTAGCTCAGGTCGGCGCATTGGAGGGCATCAGGGGAGATTATGCTTCCGCAGTTATCAACATGAAGCCCGGCGAAAAGCTTATTATCGGACGTGACCCGACTTGCTGCAACATCGTCATCTCTTCCGAAAAGAGAGATATCAGCCGTACACACTGCTCTGTAAAGTATGATCCTTATACGGACAGCTTTAAGGTCATTGATATGTCATCAAACGGAACTTATGTAAACGGAACAAGGCTTGTGAGAGATCAGGAAACTCAGTTCCCGGCAGGAACCATAATTTCTCTCGGCAGCGGCGAAAATCAGTTCAGACTCAAAAAATAAAAATATCTTGAAAACACTCCGTACAGTCAGGTGGCTGTACGGAGTGTGCAAAACAGGAGGCAAAAATCAATGAATACAGCAGCAAACAATGTAAAAAGAAAACTCAGCGGATTGTCGATAGTTTCGATGATCTGCGCTATCGTGCTTTCGATAGCGGCAGCTTGTATGGTGTTTCTGCCGGTAGTTTCTCCGGATACAAGCACTGAACTCGGAAAATTAGCATCGGAGCAGTCCAGTGCGGAAGAACTGACAGCAGGATTTTTCTATTTGAACGTTTATCAGGACGGCGGCAAATTGGACGGCGATTATTGGGGCAACGGCTCAACAATGGATATTTCTGTTATCGGTAAGACCGGCGGCAACTATATGAAGGCAAATTCCTATATTTCAGATAACAGCAACATCCTCAGCGGTGACAGCGTAAAGAACCTCAATACAATGAATCTTATTGAAGTTATCGCAGCAACCGCAGCATTCTTCGGACTTATTGCCGCTGCGGTGTTTGTAATCATCGGTAAGCTTCTTCAGTCAAAAAAGGGCGGCAGAACACTTGCTCTTATATTTGCAATCATCGGCGCAGTTATCGGTGTCGGCTATCTTGTAGCGACCATCCTCTATGCAAACGCATATAACGACTGCGGAGATCCTTCCGTAAAAGCCGTTATCGGCATCGGCCCGATCCTTATGGCAGCATTCTCGGTTCTTTCTGCAGTATTCTGTTTCTTTGGACTCGGCAATTCCGCTTTCAAAAAGTCGGAAACAGTTCCCGCTCCTGAGATCGGTATTGGTACAGGCGGTTCTGTCCCTGCAAATATCAACATACCCGTACAGCCCGCTCAGCCCGTTCAGCCTGTTCAGCCGGTACAGCCGATACAGCCTGTACAGCCCGTACAGTCGCCTGTTCAGGTCACACCTCCCGTATCTTATGGTCAGAAGGCGACCATCGAAGGCATAAAGGGCGATTACAAGGGTGCTGAGATAGATCTCGAACCTAACGAGAAGCTCATTATCGGCCGTGACCCCACAGCCTGCAACATAGTTGTTTCATCAGAGAATAAGGATATCAGCCGTATGCACTGCAGCGTATGGTTCGATCCCGAAAAGGATGCTTTCAAGGTTATGGATACATCATCAAACGGTACTTTTGTCGGCGGACAGAGACTTCCGAGAGATAAGAAGGTACAGGTGCCGGACAATACGATAATTTCACTTGGCGGCGGAGAAAACCAGTTCATTCTCAGAAAGAAATAAAAAAGCACAGGTGCAGGCGGTAAGCTTGAAATAAGAGCCGGTGTCAGTATTATGATGTTGTGTTCTGCCGTATCTCTGATATTCAGCTTTGTCGGAAAGAAAGCAGTGTAAAAACACGGCAAACCGAAATTGCCTGCAAAAAATGTGATGACAGGATATTGAACACAAAGGAGTGATAATGATGAATACTACAGTATCCAAGATACTGGCAATAGTCTTTGCAGCTATTGCGGCGATCGCACTGTTTATGCCTGTTCTTTCGGAGAGCGGTTCTTCCGCTTCACAAAGAGCGTATATCAACAGTGACAATAATGTATTTAAAACATCGTTTCTTGACGAAGATGCAAGACAGTCTGTCGACACTATAGATGCTGCTTTGAAGACAGGTTTTTTGAAATCCAAAATGGAGACCTATGCAAAACAGGTAAAGCAGATGATAATTGCCAGCACAATAGCTATATTTGGTGTAATTGCTGCGGCTGTCTGCGTATTGATCGGAAAGATCACAAAAAATAAGAAGCTCGCAATGATAATGTCGTTCATCGGCGTTTGTTCGGCAGGATTCCTTCTGATAACAATATTCATGCTGTGCGGAACAGCAAAGGATATTGCCGGAGAGGATGTACTCGCTGCCGGTGCAGGTCCGATACTTATGACTATCGGAATGGCCGGAGCGCTCGTGTTCAGTGCAGCCTCAAATGAATGATCGTTTATCGTTTTTTAAGAAGTCCGTGGCACATAACATAAGCTGTGCCTTCGGGCTCAAACCTAAAGCTAAGGAGATATTAATATGAATAATCAGAAAAGGACACTTAGTCCGGCTTCTATTGTTTCAATGATCGGTGCAATGATATTTGCGATCGCGGCAGCCTGCATGGTGTTTTTGCCGACGATCACAGTCAAGAATGTTCCTGATGACTATAAAAACAATGTAGGATTTTTTATTGTGCCTATGGGTGCAAATTCCTCGAATATTTCGGGCAGCCCAGTGATAAAGCTTATGGAAAATGCCGGCAACAGTTCTGTTATGGATACATCTTTGATAGGAAAGACCGGAAAAGGCTATAAGGACAATAAAGATAAAATAGATGAGTTAATAAAAATAGCGGATATGGTCGGCTTAAATGGCGACAGCCTGAAAAAAGAGAATAATCTCAGCAACCTTCAGACTATTTTTGCAACTGCAGCATTCTTTGGTTTGATCGCATCAGCGGTATTTGTATGTCTCGGAAAGGCTCTTCAGTCGACCGGCGGCGGACGTACTCTTGCAGTGATATTCTCAGTTGTAGGTGCCTTGATATCAGTAGGTTTCCTGATCTTTACTCTGGTTCACATGAACGAGCTTGACAAGTTCTTCTCGGAAAATGGTCTTAATGGATATAAGGACAATGTTTCATTGGCAACAGCCCCGATACTTATGGCGGCATTTTCTGTGGTTTCGTTTGTATTCTGCTGTGTCGGAAACGGCGCAGGCGCATTCAGGACAAGTACTGCCGTTGTAAATAACTATAACCCCAACGCACCTTACAACAGCTACAATGACGGCTTTAATGCTAACTCATTCTCTCAGCCGCCTGTACAGCCCCAGCAGCCCTATAACAGCTATAATCCCGGCGGTTATGCTCAGCCCCAGAGTCCTTATGCACCGCCTCAGACACCTGCTGCCCCTCAGCATTCACCACTTGCCGGCGACAGCACACTCCCGCTGAGC
>DBWG01000008.1:10311-34711 GCA_002308635.1 Ruminococcaceae bacterium UBA1244
TTCCGGCGACAGCACGCTTCCGCTGAATCAGATGAACAGAGGTTCAGGAATGTCAGGCGAGTCAACAGTATCGCTCGACCATGTAAGAAGACAGAGCGGTGAAGCAACTGTTCCGCTCAGCCGTGTACATTCAATGAGCGGCGAAGGTACTATCCCGCTTAGTCAGGTCGGCACAGTCCGTGCGAATAAAGCACCGGGTACTCTCAAGTGCATAAAGGGAGATTACCCATCATTGTCGGTTGACCTCAAGCCCAACGAAAAAGTAGTTATCGGACGTGATCCTGCATCATGCAGCGTGATCGTCGGAGCAGATAAGTCAGACGTAAGCCGTACACACTGTTCGATATGGTATGATCCCGTAAAGGATGCGTTCAAGATCAAGGATACCTCATCCAACGGTACTTTTGTAAACGGTCAGAAGCTTCCTAAGGATCAGCACGTACAGATCCCGGATGATTCTGTCATCTCTCTCGGCAACGGCGACAACCAGTTCAAGATCGTCAGAAACTAAATAGGAAATAATGCCTGTTCCGACAGCTTTATCNNAGTGAGCCGTGACTGAGCTGTCGGAGACCCAATAAAAAAGTAAAGGAGAATATTTATGCCCAACACAGTCAGATGTCCGAACGGCCACTTTTTTGATTTAATGAAGTTCCAGGTATGCCCCTACTGCGGAGTTCCTGCTTCTGCACCGCAGATGCCTCCGATGCAGCCAATGCAGCCAATGCCTCCGATGCAGCCGATGCAGCCGATGCAGCCGATGCCGCCTATGCCTCCGATGCCGGCTCCTCAGGGTTATTATCAGCCTGTAGGAATGCCGCTTCAGCCGCCTGTAGTCTCAAATGACGAAAAGACCGTTTCAGCAAGTATGATGGCGGAAATGAACAAGAAGCCGACAGTCGGCTGGCTCGTATGTATAAAGGGAGCTTCCTTCGGAAAGACCTATCCTATCAGAGAAAACAAAAACTTCTTTGGCAGAGCTGCTACAATGGATATCATGCTTGAAGGTGATAACTCCGTTTCGAGAGAAAAGCACGGCATTATTACATACGTTCCGAAGCAGAGAATTTTTCTTGCTATGCCGGGCGAATCAAGAGAGCTTTATTATGTAAATGACAAGGTCGTTCTTGAAAATATCGAGCTTCATCCAAACGACAAGCTTGAGATCGGAAAATCTGTTTTCCTGTTTGTACCTCTTTGCGGTGAGAAGTTCGCATGGGACGATCTGGAAGAAAAATGATCGGGCTATAAAAAAGAATGGCGTTCCGGGGGCGTTATCTGCCCTTCCGGACAGCGCCTGCCGAATATTTAGGAAAAAGCCGTTAAGCTTTTGACGGCTTTTTCTCAAGTATTTGAATAGGAGATGATACAAATGGTCGTATGTAAAAATTGCGGTACGGTATATGAGGAATATTATAATGCCTGCCCAAAGTGCGGGACTGTTCATCAGCTTCCTGATGACAGTGTTTATAACGTCCCGCGCCGAAGGATGCCCGGAACTCAGGAAACCGGTACTGATCCGCAGTATGTGGAAATAGAGCTTGGCACTCCCAAAAAGAAGAGTACAAAAGCTCCGACAATTATTTTTGTATTGATAACTCTTGTTTTGCTTGCCGCTGCCGCCATAACCATTGCTGTTGTTTTTGCTGGCAAAAACGATGACGGCTCTTCTGAAAAACCGGCTCCTGAACCAAAGGAACAGTCTTCACAGTCTGTGAGCGTTCCAGAAAGCGAACCGTCTCAGGAAAGCAAAACTCCTCAGGAAAGCTCTGATGCAGAACTCACTTCTGATGTATCCGTCTCACAAGATTCACAGGTTGACCTTGCGGAACCGGTTGAGACATCGGCGGTCGTTGTCAAAACGGAACTGAGTGAAGAAGCCTATACTGATAATGACGGAAATCTTCACGAGGCGACCTACAAGGTCTTTGTCAGATACAATATCGACGGCAATGAATATGAAACAGAGCTGGGCGTATTTTCAGAAAACGAATATAAATCATCTGATGTTGTAGAGATAATGTATGATAAGGCAGATCCGAACAGAATAAAAAAGATCTTTACGGATATGGAATGACAGGAGGAAGGATATGTTACAGGCAGGAACCGTAATAAACGGTACATACAGAATAGAAGGCGCAGTTGGTGCGGGAGGCGGCGGTACAGTCTATAAGGCGTATCATCTTCGTCTCCAGAAGGATGTTGTTGTAAAACGTATAAATGATAACTGGGTCAATGTTATGGACTCCCGAAAGGAAGCCGATATCATAAAGAACCTGAAACACCAGTATCTTCCGCAGGCTTATGACTTTCTGAAGATCGACAGCGGCGTTTATACCGTCATGGATTTTGTGCCGGGTGCTTCACTGGATAAGTATATCAAAAAGGGATATAAGTTTAACCAGCAGCAGATCATTTTTTGGGCAAAGCAGGCGGCTGAGGCTCTTGTTTATCTTCACAAACAGAACCCGCCGATCATCCACAGTGATATCAAACCCGCAAATATCATGCTGACTCCTGAAGGCAATATCTGTCTGATAGACTTCAACGTTTCTCTGACAAGCACTCCGGACAGTAATATCAGTGCAACAAGCCGCGGATATGCCGCACCTGAACAGTATCTGAACCTTGTTCCGATGAACGAGCCTGTTCCCGGAGAGTCATTCAAGCCGGTCTATCATTTCAATATGGCATCACCGCTTGACCAGCGTTCCGATATCTACAGCCTTGGTGCTACTCTTTATCATCTTATGACAGGACAGCGCCCGCCGAAGGCTCCGCAGGATAAGCTGCCGGAGATACCTCTTGACCTGCAGGGATTTGATGAAACTCTGATAAATATTGTCAACAAAATGACACGCTATGATCCCCGTGAAAGATATCAGAGTGCGGAAGAACTTTTGAAGGATCTTAATAATATCCGCAGGCTTGACAAAAAATATGTCAGCTACAAAAGAAAGAAGCTTATTGTTAATACTGTCTTTCCCATAATAATGGTCGGCGCACTGCTCCTGTGTGTTTTCGGATATGTCACCATGAACAAGGAGAATGACGAAAAATACGACCAGCTTATCTCGGAGGCTGCAAATTATGCCGAAAAGGGAGATTATGAAAAGGCAATAGAAAATTACAGCGAAGCCAGGGATATGAAGTCCGACAATATAGAGCCGTATTATGGTATGCTCAGGATATATTCGGATCAGTATGATTTTGACAAGGTAATAGAATACGGCAAGGATTCCCTCGCTTCACACAAGTTTGAGGACAGCAGCAAAAAACAGAGAGCAGACTTCTACTATATTCTTGCAAACGCTTATTTTGAGCAGGAAAACTATGATGATGCAGTGAGCTTCTATACAAAAACAGTTGAACTCAGTCAGGATAATTCCGAATATTACCGTGACTTTGCCATAGCACTTGCAAGAAATAAGTATGTAGACAAGGCAAAGGAAATGCTCCAGACAGCTAAGGAGCTTGGACTTGAAACGGATGCTATTGACCTCGTAAGCGCAGAGATCGCTTTTGCGGAAGAAAAATACGATGAGTCGGTAGGATATTTCAAGGACGCTATAAAGCTTTCGTCAAACCAGAACCTTACACAGAGAGCCTGCCTCTATCTCTGCAAAGCGTATAATTTCCTGAGAAGATACGATGATGTTATTGATACCCTGAAAAACTATGAGAGCATTTTCAATTCATCACGTCTCAGGGTCGCAAAAACAATGAGTGCGGAAGCCTATCTCAACAAAGCGGGAAATACTTCCGATACCGCCGTACAAAAAGAGTTCGGACAGAAGGCCGCCGACCTTTATAAAGAGGCGGAAGCGCTTGGGGTGCTTTCCAAAAAGGCAAAGTTCAATTTTGCAACAGCCTATCAGTATGCCGATGACATGAGGAACGCTCAGGAGATACTGAATTCTATGATGAAGGATTATCCGGATGACTGCGATGTCTATGCAAGGCTTGCTATCCTTGAAGCAGACAAACAGTCAAAGCTTTCCAATAACCTCAAGAATTTTGACCGCTTTAAGGAATATTATGACAAGGCGATCCAGCTCAACAAGCGCAATGAGGCAAGCGGTACGAGCGGAGCCTATATTGACGAAATGAAGCGTATCATGCAGGATCTTAAAGACAAAAAATGGATCGGAGAGTGAGTGCTATGGGTCTGGGAATGATTTTGATGGTGGTCGGCATCGCAGTTTTTGGTGCGGCGCTGATCGGAATGATAGTGTCAAATATAGTTCTTTCGTCAAAGGGCAAAAAGCTTAAAAAGCTTATGCACGACAAATACGGAGACTGATGATCGAAAAATTCCCGTACAGTTTTTGCTGTACGGGAATTTTCTTGATGATAAGAGATAAGCGGTGCGATTTTTTATCCGTATGCTGTTTTGTATAAGTGCCTTGACAGAAACGGTAAAGCCGTGTTAAAATTTACTATAGCAGAGGTGTCGTTTTGAACAGCACATGATATCCCTGCTTTCTTATGAGTCTTGCATCATTATTCGACAGGAGTGTTCAGATATGAAAATAGAAAAAACAAAAAATGGCAGCCAGCTCGTCGTCTCGGTCTCAGGAAGGATCGACACTGTCACTGCGCCCGAATTTGAAGAAACAGTCACAGCACTTATGCCCGGAGTGACGGAGATCATTTTTGATCTTAAAAAGCTGGATTATATTTCTTCCGCAGGTCTGAGAGTTCTTCTTTCCATACAGAAGAAAATGAACAAACAGGGCTCGATGAAGCTTGTCGATCTTACGGAAACGGTAATGGAGATATTGGAGATCACTGGCTTTACAGAAATATTGACTATAGAGTGAGTTTGACAGGTGTGCTGCATTATTGTGACAACAAAATAGTTACATGAGCTGAACAGGCTTTTCCTGACATATACCGTGCCGGAAAAGTCTGTTTTTGTCGTATATAAAACTTTTTTTTGCCGGAATTAAATATAGCTTGATTATTTTCGGAAATAATATTATAATGATTGTGTATCCGTAAAATCGGAAAGTATTTTTTGTGAGGTGGTAGTTCGTGAGTCCTGATCCATATCAAAAACGGAGTGAAAATTCGCAAAAAAAGGACGCACGAAAATATGACAGTGTCCTTTGAGAAAAGGAGCGCAGACAATGATAAGCTATTATAAGACAATAGACGGCAGGATAGAGCCGATAAAAAAATATGAGCCGGGCTGTTGGGTGAACTGTATAGAGCCTGAGGATGAGGAGATACAGTATCTTATTGATTTCTTCAAGATACCGCCGGAGCTTATGCGCTCGGCACTCGACGAAGAGGAGTCCTCACATATCGACAGCGAAGACGGCACAACGCTTATTATCATAGACGCACCTGTCGTTGAAAAGGTCAACAAGAACATCACCTATTCGACTATGCCTATTGCGATAATGATAACCGATAAGAATGTCATCACTGTTGCACTGAACGAAAACTCCGTTCTGAGCGAGTTTTCTGAGGGCGTTGTAAAGAATGTCATAACCGGATACAAAACGCATTTTGTACTGCACATAATGCTCCGCATGGCAACAAAATATTTGCAGTACCTCAAACAGATAGACAAGATCAATAACCGTATTGAACGTGAACTGAGGCGCTCGGCTCAGAACAAGGATCTCCATCAGCTCCTTGATATCGAAAAATCACTCGTGTATTTTTCATCATCTCTGAAGGCGGATGAGCTGACGCTTGAAAAGATCATGCGCGGACGCTATATAAAGCTTTATGACGAGGATCAGGATCTTCTTGAGGACGTTCTTATCGAGATAAAACAGGCTGTCGATATGGCGGCGATACATCTCAACATCCTTACCGGTACGATGGACGTTTTTGCCTCGATAATATCCAACAACCTCAACGTCATAATGAAAATACAGGCTTCCCTTACGCTTTTGGTATCAGTTCCTACGGTAATATCAGGATTTTATGGAATGAATATAGTGACGGGTCTGCCGGTGGACAATTATTGGTGGTTCCCGCTTTTGCTTTCGGCAGTGCTTATGATATTGATGTATCTGATACTGCGCCGAAAGGGAATGTTCTGACAGCGGCGGAAAAATTACGGAGTGTGTTATAATGAATGAAGAAAAACTGTTTCATATAGGGATCACAAGAGAACAGGGTGCAAGGTATGCGATACTTCCCGGAGATCCGGGCAGAGTACCGGTGATAGCACAGTATCTTGATGCCCCGCATGAGCTTGCGTCCAATCGTGAGTTCACCTCATGGTGCGGGACACTCTGCGGAGAACGTGTTATAGTCATGTCAACGGGAATAGGCGGGCCGTCTGCGGCAATAGCTCTTGAAGAACTGGCGGAAGCCGGACTCCGGACTGCGATAAGGACAGGCACCTGCGGCGGGATCAGCGAGAGCGTTGTTCCGGGTGATATTGTTGTTCCGACAGCGGCAGTGAGGATGGAGGGGACTTCAAAGGAATATGCCCCGATGGAATATCCGGCAGCGGCAGATCACGATATTGCTGCTGCACTCATTAAGGCTGCAAAACAAAACGGCTATAGAGTTCATGCGGGAGTGGTTCAGAGCAAGGATTCTTTTTATGGACAGCATTCACCGGAGACCATGCCGGTGGGATATGAGCTTATCAGCAAATGGAGTGCATGGAAAAAGCTTGGAGTTCTTGCGTCCGAGATGGAAACGGCAGCGCTGTTTGTTGTTTCTGCGGCAAGAAATATCCGTATGGGATGTGTACTCCAAGCCCTTTGGAATCAGGAAAGAAAGCTGAAAGGTCATAAGGATGATGACGCTTTTGATCTTACCGCAGCAATAAGAACTGCGGTCGATGCAATGAAGGAAATAATAAAAAATGACAAGGGAATAACTGATGACAAGGAAATGACAGAGGTCAAAGAAACTGCGGAAGTTACGGAAAAGAAAAAAATAATAGCGGTCGTCGGACCGACAGCTTCCGGCAAGACCGATCTTGCAATAAAGCTTGCAAAAAAATATGACGGCGAGATAGTTTCAGCCGATTCTATGCAGATATATATTGGCATGGAGATCGCAAGCGCAAAGCCTACGGAAGAGGAGATGCAGGGTATTCCTCATCATCTCATGGGATTTATTTCTCCCAGCGATACTTTTTCTGTTTCGGATTATGTAAAGCTTGCGTCAGAGGCTATAGATGATATAATATCAAGAGGAAAGCTTCCGATACTCTGCGGAGGTTCGGGACTTTATATCCGTTCACTTATCGACAATATCAGTTTTGCTCCCGAAGACCCTGATGAGGCGCTGCGTGAAGAGCTTAACCAGAGATTTGAAGAAGAGGGCGGCGAGGCACTTCTTGCCGAGCTTGCGGAGTTTGATCCAGAAACTGCCGAAAAGCTTTCTCCCAACGACGGAAAAAGGATCGTCCGGGCAATAGAGATCTATCGTGCAACAGGCATTACGATGTCGGAGCATATCTCTCTTTCAAAGCTTGAACCGTCGCCTTATGACGTTACTGCGATAGGCCTGACTTTTGCGGACAGACAAAATCTCTATGAGAGGATCAACAGGCGTGTTGATATTATGCTGAAAAGAGGTCTTGTAGAGGAAGCAAAGAGATTCTACTCTTCCGAAAAGAGCATAACCTCGTCCGCAGCGATAGGCTATAAGGAGCTTAAACCCTATCTTGACGGAAAAATAACTCTTGAAGCCGCAGCGGAAAAGCTCAAGATGGAGTCACGCAGATTTGCAAAGCGCCAGATAACCTGGTTCAAAAGGGATGAATATATAAACTGGATAGATGTTGATGAGTGTGATGACGTTCTCGAAGAGGCCGTCAAGATCATAGAAGGAAAAATTGAAAACGATAACAGGGAATGAACAGTAAAAGAAAGGAAAAACGAAAGAGAGGAAAAACATGGATAAGCCCACATTGATAAAAAGAGGCATCGTGGCTCTGCTTGCGGTCCTTGTGATTACTTATGTGATATATGTTATATGTCGGGCAAGCTTCACTCAGGTAAAGACTATCTCTGCAAAGGAAACTATTGCCTACAATTCCGTCACCGCAGACTGCTTTGTGATACATGAAGAGGAACTGATAGAATACAGCGGAGACGGAGTTATCTCATACGCCGTTGAGGACGGCGAAAAGGTGTCTGTGAATGAAACTGTTGCGGGTGTGTTCGACAGCGTTGCTTCAGCCGGAACAAAAAGAGAGATCGAAAGGCTCAGTACGAGGATAGCATCTCTTGAACAGCTCCAGCAAAACGCCGGAACTATCACCCTCACGCCCGATGAGATCGACAAGGTGATCGGCACTTATGTTACTATGGCAAATACGGCACTCAATAACGGCAGTATCGCAGAAGCGGAAAAGATAACAGGAGATATCCTTTATTTTATCAATGAACGCCATTTTGTAACAGGAAAAAATACCGATTATACAGACAAGATAAACGAGCTGAAATCACGCCTTAAAGAGCTTGAAGCGGATGCTTCAAAAGGAAAAAAGAATAAGGAGATAAAATCTCCTTCAACAGGATATTTCGTAAGCTGCGCAGACGGATATGAAAATGCTTTCAGCATATCGGATGTCGGAAATATCATGCCGGATGATATGCAGCCCGAAAGAATAAAGAAAAAAGAAGTTTCCGAAAATGTTATCGGCAAGACCATCAGCGGAGTATATTGGTATATTGCGTGTCCGGTAAGTGCTGAGGATGCACTCAGGATCAAAAACGCAGACAGCCTTAAAATTGATATTCCTGTTGTTTCGGGAGATAAGATCAAGGTCGAGCTTTTTTCGGTAAACCAGAAGAGCAAGTCCTCCGATGCGGTGATAATCCTCAGAGGAACATATATGAACAGCGAAATGGCAGGACTCAGGCGCGGAAAGTTTTCTATCATACTCGACACATATCAGGGAATATATATCCCAAAGTCTGCGGTACACAACAAGGAACTGACACGTACCTATACGGATGAAAGAGGCCGTGAAAAACAGGAGACCGGTACAGTCTCCGGAGTTTATGTCAAGATCGGCAGCGAGGTCACCTTCAAACAGATCATACCTGTGTTTTCGGGTGATGATTATATAATCAGCAGCACTTATGCCGAAGGAAGATTTTCTAAGGATGTCGGCGTTGTGCAGGTGTATGACGATATTATTGTGGAGGGAGCAAATTTGTATGACGGAAAAATTATCAGGGCTGCCTGAGAGATTCGATGATATAAAGAAAAACTATGAAGAGGTCATGGAAAATATCTCAAAGGCATCAATACAAACCGGAAGAAAACCGGAAGATGTTATCCTTCTTGCGGCTGTAAAAACGGTCGAGCCGGTCTACATCAATTATGCGGTTTCTCTCGGCTTGAAATATATCGGAGAAAACAAGGTTCAGGAGCTTCTTTCAAAGTATGACGATTATGACCTTAAAAACTGTGACCTTCAGTTTATCGGCCATCTCCAGACAAACAAGGTGCGCCAGATCATCGGAAAGGTCTCAATGATCCAGTCCGTTGACAGCCTGAAGCTTGCAGGAGAGATATCCAGACAGTCTGTTAAAAATCAGGTGAATACGGATGTGCTGATCGAGGTCAATATCGGCAGAGAAGAAAATAAATCGGGTGTTCTTGAAGAAAATTTAGAGGAACTTCTTGGACAGATGACGGAACTTGATAATATAAAAGTCAGAGGATTGATGGCAGTTCCGCCGATATGCGACAAAAAAACCGATGTTTGCAAATTTTTTGACAGGATGTATAAATTATTTATTGACATTTCAGACAAAACATTAGATAATGTAAGTATGGACTTTCTTTCCATGGGAATGTCTGATGACTATACTGAAGCTATTCTTTCAGGCGCTAATATGGTGAGGGTAGGCTCAAAATTGTTTGGCGCAAGAATATACAGATGACGGAGGAAAAATTATTATGGCAGGATTGATGGGAAAATTTAAAAATATTCTTAAACAGCCCGAGGATGATATGGATTACGATGATTTCTACGGCGCTCAGGAGGAAGAACAGGACGTTTCTGAGGCAGCACCTTCAAATGACGATGATTTTGATCTTGATTCTATCAAGACCGATGACGCTGTTGAACCCGCTCCCGATAATCAGGATTCAAACAAGGTTCAGTTCGTTCTTTTCAAGCCTGAGACCTTCGATAAGGATATCACCGCAATGGCTGATGAATTTATAAAGAGACATACCGTTATCCTTAATATGGAACAGACCAACAAGGATGTCGGAAAAAGGATCATCGACTTCCTCAGCGGCGTTGCTTATGCACACAGAGGAAAAATCAGCCGTGTTGCAGAGGATACGTATATCGTGATGCCGAGCAATGTCAGACTTTCAGGCGAGGATATCATGGATGAGGTCGAAAGCGACAATATCTATTTCTGATTCAGGATTCGGATGCTATGAATGGCACCGTGCTTTGTGTCAGTATATGAAAGGAAAATCAGGATGCTTACAGTTGAAGAGATCGAAAACATCAGCTTTCGCAGATCAGGCATCGGCGGATACAAAATAGAGGACGTTGATAATTTCGTTGACGGAGTTATTGATAAGGTCAAGGAGCTGGAGCTTTCCAACAAGGAGCTTGAACGCAGGATCGAACAGCTCAACCAGAAACTGCTCAAGCATGAGGAACGTGCTGAAAGTGTGCAGGATGCTATCATCACAGCCGAAAAGACATCCAAAAAGCTTGTTAAGGATGCTGCGTTGAAAGCTGAAACAATACTGAGTTCGGCAAAACAGGAAGCCGAAAAAACTGTGGCTGAGGCTGATGAAAAAGCACTCAGAACGGTTACAGAAGCAGATGTGAGAGCCAAGACTCTGCTTGACAGCGCTTTGACTCACTCCGCAGCAAGCATAGATGAAAATAACAGGATCATCGAGCAGCAGAAACAGCAGATCATTCAGATACAGTCTGAGGTGACACGCTTCAAGGCTGCTCTCCTTGACGCATATAACAACCACCTCAAGATCATAAATTCCCTTCCGGAGGAAGAAGAGTTCAGACAGTATCAGGAAAAGCTTGATGAGTCTTATCCCGCTTCTGAACCCGTTACTCCTCAGTCGGTAGAACAGGATATTTCGGCTGAGGTCGAAGAGGCTGTTGAAGAGGCTTTGAAAAGCAAAACCGATATCAGGGTGGATTATGTTGACACAGAAAAGGTGAAGGAGATCACAGAAGAGATCAGAACAAATTCAAAGGCTCAGGCTGAGCTTGACAGGGAAAATGATGTCTTTGCCGAGGATATGGGTCAGAAAATTACCGAAGCAAATGTTAAAGAAATATTTGCCGAAGAAAATCCCGACAGCAATGCGGAGGATATCATTGCCGCTGCAAGCAGGCTCAGTAAAGCAGATGAAGAGCCTAAACCGACAAGTATCGACGAACTTGACGATGGTAAGATTTTCGGATCGTCTGATTCGGGAAGCAGCGGCGGCATGAAAAACAGCCGTCAGCCGATAAGGATATCGGAACACAAGAAAAAGAAATGACCGTTTTTTACAGAACGATCAAAAATATGCCCGCTGTCCGACACTTTTATCGTGTCGGATTTTGGCTTGTATATGAATGTGATAATCATTAAGAAAGAGGAGAGAAAAAATATGCCGCAGGATTATAACAGTACGCTTAATCTGCCAAAGACCGACTTCCCTATGAGGGCAGGACTTCCTAAGTCTGAGCCTGAAACTCTCAAGCGCTGGGAAGAAAACGACATCTATGAAAAGCTTATGGAGAAGAACGAGGGAAAGCCCCTTTATGTTCTTCATGACGGCCCTCCCTATGCAAACGGAAATATCCATCTTGGACACGCAATGAACAAGGTGCTGAAGGATATTATCGTGAAGTATAAGAATATGACAGGCTTCAAGTCCCCTTATGTTCCCGGCTGGGATACTCATGGACTTCCCACCGAGCTTAAAGCAAGAGCTAAAGCCGGTGTAGGAAATTCGACCTCCATTTCTGAGGTTGAGCTGAGAAAGATCTGCCGTGATTTTGCAATGGGCTATATCGATGACCAGAGAACACAGTTCAAGCGTCTCGGCGCAATTGGTGAGTGGAATAACCCGTATATCACCCTGAACCATGAATATGAAGCAAAGCAGATCAGGATATTCTCA
Organism: Ruminococcaceae bacterium UBA1244; assembly: GCA_002308635.1. Lineage (GTDB taxonomy): Bacteria > Bacillota > Clostridia > Oscillospirales > Acutalibacteraceae > UBA1213. The sequence goes on from DBWG01000008.1 coordinate 22,426, forward strand.
GAGATGGCCTGTAAGGGCTATATCTACAGAGGTTTAAAGCCTGTGTACTGGTGTCCGGACTGTGAGACCGCTCTTGCAGAAGCTGAGATCGAGTATGCTGAGGATCCCTGTCATTCTATCTATGTAAAGTTCCGTGTTACGGACGATCTTGGAAAGCTCTCCGCAATGGGTGCTGACGTAAAGAATACCTATTTCGTAATCTGGACAACAACGACATGGACGCTTCCCGCAAACGTGGCTATCTGCGTCGGTCCGAGATACAACTACAGTGTAATAAAGAGCGGCAGTGAATACTATGTCATGGCTGAGGAGCTTTATGTTGCAGCTATGGAGGCCGCAGGCATCGAAAATTATGAAGTTATCGGCACACTCAAAGGTGCTGAACTTGAATATATGAAGACCGCACATCCGTTCCTCGACCGTACTTCGCTTGTTATCGTCGGAAACCACGTTACCCTTGAAAGCGGTACAGGCTGCGTTCATACTGCTCCCGGACACGGTGTTGACGACTATGAAGTATGCCGCAACTATAAGGAGCTTCCGATGGTCGTTCCGGTAGACGCTCATGGACGCCTTACCGAAGAAGCAGGTATGTTTGCAGGACTTCTTACAGAAGACGCAAACAAGCCTATCGCTGAATATCTCGAAAAGACAAACGCTCTCTTTGCGCTTAAAAAAATCATCCACCAGTATCCTCACTGCTGGAGATGTAAAAAGCCCGTTCTCTTCCGTGCGACAAAGCAGTGGTTCTGCTCGGTTGACGACTTCAAGGATGAAGCTGTAGAGGCTATCAAGGGCATCCAGTGGATCCCGGGCTGGGGTGAGGATCGTATCACCTCAATGGTACGTGAAAGAAAAGACTGGTGTATCTCCCGTCAGAGAAAATGGGGCGTTCCGATCCCGATCTTCTTCTGCAAGGCATGCGGTGAGCCGATCATCGACAAGAAGGCTATGGATGCTGTTGCCGATCTCTTTGCAAAGGAAGGCTCGGATTCATGGTACGCAAAGGACGCTATGGAGATCATTCCTTCCGATATTGCTTGTCCCAAGTGCGGCGGCAAGGAATTCGACAAGGAAAAGGATATCATGGACGTGTGGTTCGATTCCGGCGTTTCCCATGCGGCAGTATGTGAAGAGAGAGATTATCTTAAATGGCCGGCAGACCTCTATCTTGAAGGTGCAGACCAGTACAGAGGCTGGTTCCAGTCGTCACTTCTCACCGCTATCGCAACGAGAGGTCAGGCACCCTATAAGGCTGCGGTAACTCACGGATGGGTAATCGATATGGAAGGCAAGAAGATGTCCAAATCTCAGGGCAACGGACTCAGTCCTCAGGCTATCATCGACCAGTACGGTGCGGATATCCTCAGACTCTGGGTAGCTTCAAGCGACTATCATTCCGATGTCCGTATCTCCAACGATATTCTCAAACAGCTTTCGGAAGCTTACAGGAAGATCAGAAATACCGCAAGGTATATTCTTGGAAATATAAGCGATTTTGACCCCGATAACGATAAGGTAGCCCTTGATGAGCTTCTGCCTCTTGATAAATGGGCGCTGATGAAGCTTGATGCGCTCAACGCAAAAGTCCGTGACGGCTATGACAGATTTGACTTCCATCAGGTATATCAGGCTATCCACAACTTCTGTGTTGTCGATATGTCCAACTTCTACTTTGACGTTCTCAAGGACAGACTCTATACCGAAAAGAAGGACGGCAAGCTCCGCCGTGCGGCTCAGACAACGATCTATACCATTCTTGACGCTATGACAAGAATGATCGCTCCGATACTTGCATATACTTCTGATGAGATCTGGCAGTTCATGCCCCACGACAGCAGTGCTGATGCAGAAAACGTACTCTTCAACGAGATGCCCGCTATGACAGGCGTTAAGCTTGAAGACAGCTTTGTTTCTATGTGGGACAGGATCCACGAGACAAGAGATGTTGTAAAGAAGGCTATCGAGGTCGAGGTCAAGAACAAGACACTCCGCTCTTCACTTGAAGCTAAGGTAACGCTCAGAGCTTCCGGCGAGCAGTTCGACTTCCTGAAAGAAGCCGAAAAAGAGCTTGCTGCATCTTTCATTGTGTCAGATGTTGAGATAGTAAAGCAGGACGGCGAGCTTGATGTCACTGTTGCACACGCAGAAGGCGAAAAGTGCGAGCGCTGCTGGATCTACAGCGGCACTGTCGGACAGCACCCGACACACAAGACGCTTTGTGCAAGATGCGCTGCTGTAATTGATGCTGAATAAAAACAAAAAGGGAACCGCTTGGTTCCCTTTTTTAAATGCAGAACATACAAACAAGAGGTGATCGTATGACATTGGCAATCGTGATGGCTGCTGCGGCGGTACTGGTAATTATAGATCAGGTAATAAAATATTTTGTGGTGGAAAATCTTGCACCGTCAGGCAGCGTAAGTGTGATAGATAATTTGTTTTCGCTGACATACGTTGAGAACAGAGGCGTAGCGTTTGGGATGTTCCAGAACCATGTCTGGCTTTTTGCAATTTTGACCATCCTGCTGATAGCCGTATTTATTTGGCTGATACTTTCAAAAAAGCTGGAAGGAAAGCTGTTTATTACAGCTGCTGCACTGATGATCGGCGGCGGGATAGGAAACCTTATCGACAGGATATGGAGAGGATTTGTAGTAGATTATCTTTCGCTTTCATTTTTTTCTCCGGTGTGCAATTTTGCGGACTACTGCATAACGATAGGTGCGGTTCTGTTTGTGATAGTGATATTGTTTTTGGGCGGTAAGGATAAAAAACAGCCTGAAACGGAAATGACAGCAGAAGCGGACAAGAATGAAGCCGACGCTCAAAAAACCGAAGAGGAACAGGACATTGAAAAAGCTTCTGAAAAAGAAGAAATTGTAACGGACGGCAGCGGAGAAGAAGATGGAGAATAAAGAATTTATTGTTTCCGCTGAAAATGCGGGAGTAAGGATAGACAAGTTTCTTGCAGAAGCCGACGGCGAACTGACACGCTCGGCGATAGTCAAGCTCATAGAAGAGGAAAATATTACCGTAAACGGTTCTGTTCCTAACAAAAACCTGAAGCTCAAAGCCGGCGACAGGGTAGAACTTTTTGTTCCCGAACCTGTTCCGCCCGAAGCAAAGCCCGAAAATATCCCTCTTGATATCGTCTATGAAGATGACGACCTTCTTGTTGTGAACAAACCGAGAGGAATGGTAGTGCATCCTGCGGCGGGAAATGCTGACGGGACTCTCGTAAATGCCCTTCTTTATCACTGCGGGGATTCACTTTCGGGAATAAACGGTGTTCTGCGCCCAGGAATAGTTCACCGTATCGATAAGGATACGAGCGGTCTGCTGATAGTCGCAAAAAATGACTTTTCGCACAAGCTCCTTGCCGAGCAGATCAAGGAGCACAGCTTCACAAGGAAGTACCGTGCGGTGGTATGCGGGAATATCAAGGATGACGAAGGTACAATAAATGCGCCTATCGGACGGCACCCGACAGAGCGCAAAAAAATGGCGGTCACGATGAAGAATTCCCGTGAGGCTGTGACTCATTACAAGGTCCTTGAACGCTTTGGAAAATACACATACGTTGAGCTGACTCTCGAAACGGGAAGGACACATCAGATCAGGGTACACATGGCATACATCGGTCATCCTGTTGCGGGAGATCCTGTTTACGGCGGCAAAAAATATCTTGCATCTCTCAACGGTCAGTGCCTTCACGCCTTTTTTATCTCATTTGTACATCCACGAACAGGCGGGACGCTCACACTGTCTGCTCCTCTTCCGGAGTATTTCAGCGGTTTCCTAAAAAAAATATCGGACGGAACTATATAGCTCCGTCCGTTTTTTATATAAAATTGGTCTCTAAGAAATACCTTTCATAAATGCTTTTTTCTTCCGGTTTGCAGCACATTACTATCTGTGAATAACCACCGCTCTTTACTCTTATTTTCTGCATAAGATAGAACTGTTTTCCGCTCTGGTCGAGCATATCCATCTTACAGACGATATCCTTCTGGTCTGTGGTATATACCTTTGCGGAAGGATACTGACCTCTGACATATCTGGACATCTGTGAAGCGGTCATTGTATTGTCGGTGACGGATTCCAAAAGGAGTGTTGCCGTTCCTTCGGTATTCCGGAGATAGATGCCGTAGTCCGGTATGTAATCGTTGTTTCTTACACAAAAAATGTCCGGAAAAGATACACGCAGCGACAGTACGCTTGCTGAATAGCGGAGCTTTCCTGTGCCTGCTCTTTGGACATTTTCGGGAAGCGTTTCGGGAGAACTGTCCTCGGAGACTTCGATATCAAAGGAGTATTCAGGAATTGAAGCATCCTGCGGCTGAGAACTGATTTTTGTAGATACTTCCGTTTCGGATGAAGACTGGACTGTTATATCGGAAGTGGGGGCAAAGCTTATTTCTTCTTCAAGATCGGTGGGTTCAACGGCAGTACCGGACTGATCGTTCCTGCTGTTTGAGCATCCGCAGAGTGAGATCATCAATACTGCGGAAAGAATAATTGCCGGAATTTGCTTTTTCATAAATATTCCCCCTCACGAAAGGAACTATCCTTTTCTTCGGTTTGTTTTACCGTAGGAATTTTTTGAACGGCTCTTACTGCTGTGGTTCTGTGAATGTCTGTTGTCGCTGCGTCTCGTGTTGTGTCCCGTGTTGTGTCCGGAAAAGTCCCTGCGCTTTTGAGCAAAGCTTTTTGCGGCAGGTTTTTCTTCAAAGGCACGGGTCTTTACAGGTTTGCCGCAGACCTTAGCGCCGTACATACGGTCTATAACGTCTTCCATGGAATCGCTGGGTATCGAAACTACGGAATAATCATCATATATCTCTATCTTACCGATATCCGCCCCGTGAAGAAGGCTTCTTTCGGTTATTGATGCAACTATGTGGTTGGGTGCGGCGTGACTTGAACGGCCGATGTCAATGACTATCCTGCTGAAATCTACATCCGCCTTTTTGCCGTACTGCTTTCGCTCCTGTTTGATATCGGCAATCTTTATTTCCTTGCCGGAAAAATTCATTTCGAGTGCCGCAGCAGCAATATCAAAAAGCGAATAGCCTTTCTGCAGCAGATAGTTTACCATATCAGCATAAACCATTCCTTTACCTGAGTCAAGTACCGAAATGACATTTTCCGCATTTTTTTCATTCATGCGGTTTCTTATCTCATCGCCTGTCGGAACGGGAATTTCTGTTATGCTGCATTTAAGTTCACGGACAATGCTCGTAAGTTCAGCGACCTGACGGCTGCCGCTGCATATAGTGATGGAAGTTCCGTCCTTGCCGACACGTCCTGTTCTGCCGATACGGTGAACATAGTATTCGTTGTTCTGAGGGATATCGTAATTGAAAACAAACTCAACGTCATTTACGTCAATACCTCTTGCGGCAACGTCAGTAGCGACAAGCACATTTGTCGATCCGCCTCTGAATCTGTCCATGACTGTAGTACGCTGAGACTGTTTCAGGTCGCCGTGAAGAGCATCGGCATTTATGCCGCTTTTTTGCAGGCTTTCCGTAAGTTCGTCAGCCATTTTTTTGGTGTTGCAGAATACCATAGCGAGTGACGGTTCATAATAATACAAAAGGAGCTTGAGTGCATCGGCTTTTCTTCCCATAGGAACGTCAACATACTTTTGTACGATATTGTCAAGAGTGACCTGCTTTCTGCTGACCTCCACCATTTTGGGATCCTTCTGGAACTCTCCAGTTATCGCAAGTATGGAAGGCGGCATTGTTGCCGAAAAAAGAACGGTCTGACGGTCTTCGGGAGTTTCACGGAGTATTGTTTCCATATCCTCCTTGAATCCCATGCTGAGCATCTCATCCGCCTCGTCAAGAACAACGAACTTAACGCTGTCAAGACGGAGCGTTTTTCTTCTCATGTGATCCATGATCCTTCCGGGCGTACCGATCACGATATTTGCACGTTTGAGTCTCGTGATCTGCCTGTCCATAGGAGCGCCGCCGTATACCTCAACAGGGCGTATGCCGTTTATATATTTTGTGAGCTTTTTTATTTCCTCACTGCACTGAAGTGCAAGCTCTCTTGTCGGGCACATAATAAGAGCCTGAACTGTAGGTCTGTCTTCGTTTACATTTATTTTTTCGATAGCAGGAATAGCGAACGCCATAGTTTTTCCTGTGCCTGTCTGTGAGCGTCCGACAATATCCTTTCCCTGTCTTATGAGCGGGATAGCCTGAGCCTGAATTTCTGTCGGTTCCGCAAATTCCATATCGTCCAAAGCTCTCATTATTCGTGAATCGAGCATCAGACTTCTGAACCCGCTTATCATATTTATGTTTTCCATTTATTTCCTCTTTCCTTTTTTGTGATATAACCCTAATATTCTATCAGAAAAGACCTTAATTGTCAACGAATAAAAATTAAGGGCGAATATGTCACAATTATTTTTTATAAAAGCTTTGCCGAAAAAATGCCTTTCCAAAGGGTATACAATACTTATGTGCTTTTATACTAAACGTATACAATATGTTGTGCTTTACGGTTTAAATCCAAAAAACTTGACCATATAAAAAATCAGATGGCGCTATTTTTTGTTCAATCAAACGATATTGGAATTTTGGGGGTCAAACAGTTGACAAAAAATCAAAACAGCTATATAGTTAAACTACGGTGTTTTATATAAAGGGCATATCCGCAGAAAAAGTCTCAGGATCACAACACGGCAACAGAACAGAAAAAAGTCTGCCCTTAGTTTTAAAAATATTTGGGAGGAGACATGATATGAAGATGGAAAACCGTGAGGCATGGAACGGCTTTGAGGGAAAAATATGGAAGCTTGAGATCAATGTCAGGGACTTTATACAGAAGAATTACCGCCCTTATGACGGTGACGAAAGCTTTTTGCAGGGCCCTACACAGGCAACTGAAAAGCTCTGGAATGTAGTTCAGGGACTCCAGAAGGAGGAACGTGCAAAAGGCGGCGTACTTGATATGGAGACAAAGGTCGTTTCCGGTCTTACTTCATACGGCGCAGGCTATATCAGCGAGGACAGTTCACTGGAAAAGGTCGTCGGACTTCAGACCGATAAGCCCCTCAAACGTGCGTTCATGCCCTTCGGTGGAATAAAAATGGCTGAACAGGCTTGTGATACCTACGGCTATACTCCGGACGGCGAGCTTCACAAAATATTCAACGAGTATGTCACAACTCACAATCAGGGTGTGTTTGACGCATATACTCCCGAGATGAAGGCTGTCCGCCACAATAAAATAATTACCGGTCTGCCGGATACCTACGGCAGAGGAAGGATCGTCGGCGACTACCGCAGAGTTGCGCTTTATGGCATCGACCTTCTTATCGAACACAAGAAGAAGGATCTTGCAAACTGCGGTGACGGTACAATGACAGATGACGTTATCCGTCTGCGTGAGGAGCTTGCAAAGCAGATAAAGGCTTTGTACGGTATGAAGGAAATGGCAAAGATATATGGGTTTGATATTTCCGCACCCGCAAAGAATGCCCGTGAAGCAGTGCAGTGGCTCTATTTTGGATATCTTGCCGCAATAAAAACCCAGAACGGCGCTGCAATGAGCGTTGGACGTGTGTCTACTTTTCTTGATATCTATATCCAGAGGGACCTTGACAACGGTACACTTACCGAAGAAGAGGCTCAGGAGCTTATCGACCATTTTGTAATGAAGTGCAGGGTAGTCAAATTTGCCCGTATCCCTTCATATAATCAGCTTTTCTCAGGCGACCCCGTCTGGGCTACACTCGAAGTTGCCGGTATCGGCTGTGACGGAAGGTCTATGGTAACAAAGAACGACTTCCGTTTCCTGCATACTCTCGAAAACATGGGACCTTCTCCCGAACCCAACCTGACGGTGCTTTATTCCTCTGCACTGCCTGAACCGTTCAAGAAGTATGCCGCAAAGGTCTCGATAAATACAAGCTCTGTTCAGTATGAGAACGATGATGTTATGAAACCCGTATGGGGAGATGACTATTCAATATGCTGCTGTGTTTCCGCCACTCAGACCGGCAAGGAAATGCAGTTCTTCGGCGCAAGAGCAAACCTTGCAAAGTGCCTTCTCTATGCGCTCAACGGCGGTGTTGACGCAAAGAACCGTGAACAGGTAGCGCCTCCGTTCAGAAGAATAACCTCCGATTATCTTGACTACAACGAGGTAATTGAGGCCTACGAAAGAATGATGGACTGGCTCGCAGGGCTTTATGTAAATACTCTGAACCTTATCCACTATATGCACGACAAGTATTATTATGAGGCTGCTGAAATGGCGCTTATTGATACTGATGTCCGCAGAACGTTTGCAACGGGCATCGCAGGATTCTCTCATGTTGTAGACTCACTCAGCGCTATCAAATACGCTAAGGTAAGAGCTATACGTGACGATGCCGGCATCTGCATAGATTTTGCCATCGAAGGAGATTTTCCGAAGTACGGCAACGATGATGACCGTGCAGACGACATTGCTGTATGGCTTCTCGGTACTTTCCTTGAAAAGGTCAAAAAGCACCATACCTACCGCAATTCCGAGCCGACAACGTCTATTCTTACGATCACTTCAAATGTAGTCTATGGCAAGGCAACAGGAAATATGCCTGACGGCAGACGTTCAGGCGCACCTCTTGCACCCGGAGCAAATCCGAGCTACGGTGCGGAACAGAACGGCTTGCTTGCGTCGCTCAATTCAGTTGCAAAGCTGCCCTATCACTGGGCGCTTGACGGTATATCAAATACTCAGACCATCAGCCCCGATGCTCTCGGCCATGAACCTCAGGAGAGGATAAACAACCTTGTTCAGGTAATGGACGGCTATTTCGATCAGGGAGCGCACCATCTCAACGTAAACGTATTCGGTACAGAAAAGCTTATCGACGCTATGGAGCATCCCGAAAAAGAGGAGTATGCAAACTTTACTATCAGAGTTTCGGGTTATGCAGTCAAGTTTATAGACCTCACAAGAGAACAGCAGCTTGACGTTATCGCAAGAACGTGCCATAAAACATTATGATATACTGCAGGACAGCACTTTTGCTGTCCTGTTTTTGCAAGAGAGGTAATTATGGATAATTCTGAAATTAAAGGACACATTCATACGCTGGAGACCTTTGGGCTTGTAGACGGTCCGGGGGTCAGGTTCGTTGTGTTTTTAAAGGGCTGCCGGATGAGATGTCAGTACTGTCACAATCCTGATACATGGAGAGGTGAAGGAAAGGAATGGACTGCAAAGGAGCTTTTTGCCCATGTAAGGAGATATAAACCCTACTGGAAGAACAACGGCGGCATAACCGTAAGCGGCGGCGAACCGCTTTTGCAGATGAATTTTGTTACGGAGTTTTTCCGCCTTGCAAAAGGTGAGGGCATCCACACGGCTCTTGACACTGCGGGAGAACCTTTTAGTATGGACGGCGGATATCTTGAACGTTTTGACAGGCTTATGGAGGTCACGGATCTGTTTCTGCTTGACCTGAAAATGATGGACAATGACGGTCACAGGAAGCTGACGGGCGTTGGAAACGAAAATATACACGATATGGCAAAATATCTTTCCGACCACAATAAAAAAATGTGGATACGTCATGTACTTGTGCCGGGACTGACGGACGGAGAAGACGACCTTAAATCGATGTACGGCTTTATTTCATCTCTTAAAACAGTCGAAAGGGTAGAGGTGCTGCCTTACCACACCCTTGGCACAATAAAGTGGAAGGAGCTTGGGATAGAATATCCTCTTGAAGGGGTGCTTCCTCCGACTGAAGATGAAGTTCGCCGTGCAGAGCTTCTTTTGCATACTGACGAATACAGATAAAAAACAGAACTGCCATATCAAGCGGCAGTTCTGTTTTTTTGGAGGTATATCAATAGACAACTACGTTTTTGGGGTATGCCTGCAAAGGATAGGATTCAAGTACCTCGTCTATTTCAAGCAGTACATTTGTGTACTGGCTGCCCATATAGAGGTCTCTCATATCGGCAAGCGAGCCGTCAGGATTTTTGATGCTTTCGGTCCGGCCGAAGCTTACCATGATTATCTGCGGGCCGCCGTGACTTTCTGTGAAGAAGGAATGTTCATCCATAAGGAACCCGTAGTACCAATGAGATTCATTGAAAACCTTGTCCTGTACGTCCTCCGGCACGAGTCTTGAAACGGCAGAAGCTGCAAGTTCTTCGCCTGTTTTTCCGCAGATATCGCCTGAATTGTTGTATCTCAGGACGAGTATTTTTTCGTTGTCAAGTATATAGAGCATACGATCCTCAAAGCCGAAATTTGCTCCCGGCTTCAGCCTGCTGATAATATCGGCATAGGTCATTTCCGGAGTTATGCCGGCAAGGTCGGAGCCTGAAATATAAGGCATCTGTGAAGACGGCTCAAATTCAGGCTGATTTTTTGTTACGAGTCCTGATTCCGGATCAAACTCATATCCTAATATGGAGCATATCTTCTGTGCGGTATCTGTATCTGCCGCATAGACACCTCCGGAGACGACCTGAGCATATTTTTGCATTGCAACAAACGTCAGGCTGCCGAATTTGTTGAACCGCTGTTCGGCATCTGAGTCGGTTTTCTGATAGGGGCTGTTCAGCCTTACCTTGATACAGATTCCCTGGAGCTGATACATCGAATCCTCCATATAGACCGAATCAAGCGCTTTATCATAGACAAGCTGCTGAACGCACAGATCAATTATCTCGTCCTGCTGTTCTTTTGTAAGATTTATTTCCTTGCCTTCTGCAATTGCGGTCATAGAATATTTTTCGGATGGTTCACTGTTTTTGCCCGTTATTTCGGATGGAGCATCAGTATTGTTTTCGGTGTCTTCTGCTGCTAAAGCAGCGGTATCTGTTCCGGAGACGGCTTTTTTGCTGCTCTCATTTGAGGAGCATCCGCAAAAAGCCGTTCCAACAGCAAGGGCACACAGCAGTACCGTAAGTGTTTTTATTGTTTTCATCATTATTCCTCCAGGACGATTTATTGGGACAAATATTCCAGTGCAGATGCAACGGTACGCAGCTCGCTTTCGGAACCGGTCATCAGATAGAATTTAGTATCTGCATCTTGCATAGCAGCGATAAGGTATCCGCTGTCAGTCTCGGATAATGATATCATGCTGTAAGACGTGCCGCCTATATTTATGCCGCTGTTACTCACAGGTCTGAAAATATAGGTCAGTTTTATATCGGACGGGTCTATAGAAGAGATGTCAACGTCATAACTGTCGGTCATATATTCCTTTGCGGCAGCGAGGATGTCTCTGATGCTGTTATTGACGGGGTCATCCGCATCATCCTGATATCTGAATGAGTAATTGTCGTCAATAACGCTTATATCAGGCGTTGGTTCGCCGGAAACTTCAACGGGTATCTCTCCGGATTCCTCAGCCGGTATTTCTTCTGATACTTCAACCGGAGTTTCGCCAGAGGGTTCGACCGGCATATTCTCGTGCTCTACCTCCGAGCTTTCATAGACCGGTTCCTCAGAAACCTCGTGAATCGGTTCGTAGGATGTTTCCGCAGGGTCTTCGGTTTGTGCGGATCCGGAAACCTCACTGCTAATGGTGCCTGTGTGGTCAGTATCACCGCTTTTTATCGGATCGCCTTTTTGCTCGCTCACGGGAGCTTTTTGGGGCTCATCCTCCTTGGAGCCGCTGTTTGACGGACCGGATGTGCTGTTTTTTGACTCCTGTGCTGCGGTGTTATTTTCGATGATGCTGACTGAACTGTTCTGTTTGGCACTCTTGTCGATCATATTGCTTGTGTTGTTAGCTCCCGACTTTGAGAATATCATAACTGCCGCAAGACCTATGACCATAACAGCCGCAGCTGCCGAGAAAGCTCTTATGTGCCTGAGAATAAACGGCTTTTTGGGTTTTGTGTGAGGCAGGATATCGTCAATAAAATTATCGGGAAAGCGGTGTATTTCGGAGATATCATTTGTCGGCAGCTCAGGATATTCATGTCCATAAAGCTGTATGCTGTCCTGCAGCAGTTTTTCAAACTCGTTATCCTTCACTGATACCAACCCCTTCCAATTTGGATTTCAGCAGTGACCTTGCCCTGTGAAGGCGAACCTTTACGTTTTCGGGCGTAAGATCAAGCTGCTCGGCGATCTGGTTCACGCTCAGATTGCAGTAATAAAACAGCATTATAACATCAGCATATTTGCTGTCGAGCGATTTTACCATATCAAAAAGAATACGCTTTACATCCTTTTGTTCGGTGTTGACGGCGATATCAGGGACTTCTTCATCTCCAAGGAAGAAATCATCCGTTGCCGT
>DBWG01000140.1 GCA_002308635.1 Ruminococcaceae bacterium UBA1244
CGGGGCGCACTCGAAATGCGTTAGCCCTTTACCGGGCTCGAGGGTTCGAATCCCTCCGTCTCCGCTGGAAATCACCCGCATGGCATTGCGCCTTGCGGGTATTATTTTTGAAAGGAAAAACAGCAGCTGCCTTGAGTACAGCTGCTGTTTTTTATATCAGATATACAATCCCATCGGCAGTTCAGACAAGCCTTTTTTGAGTCCGTCAATATCCCTGCACTCTTTGTATTTCGGCACCTCTTTTCTTAATATGATACATATAATATAATTCTTTACGTCAACGTACAGGTCGATTTCCGGTCCGGGCTGTACAAACAACACATTATCCTTCACGAGTCTGCACGATACGCCGCTGCTGTGAAATATCGCAACTATCTCATCAAGCTCACCGAGCTTGCCCATAAAGCTTGCTGCTGCGGCAGACAGCATAAGCTTTGCACAGCCGTCAAATGCGGTAGGCGATATGTACTCAAGACTTTTGGGAAGTTCTATATGTTCAAGGCTCTCACAGTCTTTGAATGCACCTTCTGCAACTCTGACAAGCTTTTCAGAAAGCCTTATCCTTCTGAGGTTCCGGCAATTTGCAAACGCCATTTTTCCAATCACCGTGACCGTGTCAGGTATATATAACTCTTCGATATCCATACCCATAAATGCCTGGTGGTTTATCGCCTCAACTCCGTTGGGTATGATGACAGTCTTTCCGCAGACATCTCCGCACTTGATAAGAACATTGTCACGTATTGCCATATTCGTAAGCACAGCTTCAGAATGCGGAGCTGCCGGAGCCGCAGAAACAGCCGGAGCTGCGGGAGAAGGTTCTGCAGAAAATGCCGGAGCATTTGCGCCGCCGGAATTTTCCATAAGCTCTTTGATATAGTTCGGCAGGACAAGCTTCTTGCAGCTGTTGAAAGCGCCCTTACCGACAAACCTCAGACCGCTCGGGAAGTTTATCTCTTCAAGGCTGCCGCATCCGGAAAATGCGTCCTCACCGATAGTTTTCAGCGTACTCGGCAGGCGGATGCTTTTCATATTGTCACAAAGAGAAAATGCACCTTCTCCTATAGATTCAAGTCCTTCAGGAAGCACTACAGAGGTCACTCCGAAAAACGCATACGCACCCCTGCCAATGTCGGAAACTCCCTGCGGTACAACAAGCCCGGCAGGAGTATCATAACCGCCCTGTATAAGCACTGTGCCGGAATATGCGGTTTTTTCAGGTATTTTTTTAAAGCTTGCAGCCATGCCTACCCCGGAAGCAGTCTTGGAAGATCTTTCGTCTTTTTTCTTCGGAAGGACTAATTTCGGACAGTTTAAAAAAGCGTCGTCTGCAAGATCAACAATGCCGTCCGGAAGATTTATCTCTCTCAGGTTCACACAGTTTGCAAAAGCCTTTGTGCGTATTGAGCGAATACCTGAAGGCAATGTCACCGAAACAAGATTAGGACAGTCCTGGAATGTGTTTGCCCTGACGCAGTCAATACTCTCCGGCAATACTACTGTCCTCAGGGTCTTTCTTATGTCATAAAACGCCATTGACCAGATCGCCGTAACGCCGTCAGGAATAACAAGATCTACCATTCCCTCTGTACATCCTTTTACCTCACTTCCTTCAAACAGGAGGCGTGACTGTGATGCAGGCTGGAGAGGTTTTGGATCTATGCTTTGATATCCGTTCTGACCGCTGCTGTTATTTTTATCCTTCTTTGAAAAGAATTTGAACATTTGTATCCGCCCCTTGCTCTAAAATCTTTATATCACAATTATAAAACAAAATAAACTGTTTGTAAATAATTTCTTCTATATCTAACAGCAGCCACTTTTGTTCATGCGGTTTTTGAAACTGCATAATAATGCCTTCTGTTTGCAAAATCAACTTTTTTAAAATAAACAATTGAATAATTTTTGGGGTTATGCTATAATGCTCGTATGTTTATTTTCGTCAAAAAGGAGAAAGAAAAATGGAAAAATATATGTCAGTCGACAACATCAGTTCATATTATGAACAGGTAGTACAAAAAAAGGTGAATACCGGAGCAGTCGCAAAGATCACCATTGTTATTATGCTGATACTCACATTCATCGGCATCAGCACCGTACTCGCTCTGACCGTAGCGGGATGGATACTTCCTGTTGCTCTGGTCTCGCTGGGACTTGGAATTTATATCATCGTGCGCATGATAAAATCCTCCGGCATCGAATATGAATACACCTTCGTCACGGGAGAGCTTCGTATCGCCCGCATAAAGGGCAAGGCTAAGCGCCGCAATATCACATATTTTGACTGCAAAAACATCGACGATATGGGACACTACATCGACCCGAAGACCGGAAGAAAAACCATTGCAACAAACAAATACCGTATACTGCTCCGTGCGGCTGCCGACCCGTTTGCTTTTGATACGTATTATTTTTCGATACATGACAAGGTAAGACGTGAACCCGCTATCCTGCTGATGACCCCCAACGAAAAACTCCTCGGCATGATAAAACCATATCTTTCCGTAGAACTGAAAAAGAAATTGATAAAGCTCCAGCAGGAGGATGCTCTTATCAAGGCCTCTGTTTCAAAAAGCAGCGATACCGAAGAAAAAACAGAACCGGAAAACGATGCTCCCCAAGCAGCCGAAACAAAACCCGAAAAGACCGAAACAAAAAGTCCTGTTACTGAAAAGGCCGAGACAAAAAAGAACGGCAAAAAATAACTCTCATCTCCTCCGCTCTGCGGCGGAGATTTCTTTTGTCCGATAATGCTGTACTACGGCAGGAAACAATATTTTTGTATATTTCTTTAAGAAGCAGCTCATATACTTGACAACATGGGAATATTATGGTATAGTGGGGTTGATCAAAAAGTTCAAATCGTTTCCGGATAGAGGTGCGGTGCTGCGTGTAACAGAAAAGAGGCTGCCAGAGCTTTAGACTTTCTGCGAATGGCTTTGCCGCCGAAAAGAAGGATCCGGCACATCCTTCTTTGGGCATACATTGAAACATTGTATGACTGTCATCATAGAAATGCTTATGATGGGGCGCTATCGCTGATGAGGACCGTGTGTGAGTTAGTTATTATGTGATGTCGGCTCCTCTGAGATCTGTTTTTGCTGCAGACCGCTCAAAGCTGCTTTTTATGACCGGAATTGTTCCGGTCATTTTTTTATGGTCTGGTGCGGGGATCTGACTTTTTTGATCGGTTCAATAAATATGAAAAGGAGACCGAAAAATGGAAAAACAGTATAATGTAGGTATTATCGGTGCTACAGGTATGGTAGGTCAGCGTTTTGCGACACTTCTCGAAAACCATCCTTGGTTCAATGTAAAGGTGCTTGCAGCAAGCGCACGTTCAGCAGGAAAAACATATAAAGAGGCAGCAGGAAACCGCTGGGCTATGACAACTCCCATGCCGAAGGCTATGGAAGATATGATAATCATGGACGCTTCAAAGGTTGAAGAGATCGCTTCACAGGTAGATTTCGTATTCTGTGCCGTAGACATGAAGAAGGACGAGATCCGTGCCCTTGAAGAGGCTTATGCAAAGGCTGAATGTCCTGTTGTTTCAAACAACAGCGCTCACCGCTTCACTCCCGATGTTCCGATGGTAATTCCGGAGATCAATGACGATCATCTCCAGATCATCGAAGCTCAGAAAAAGCGTCTCGGCACAAAGAGAGGCTTTGTTGCAGTAAAATCAAACTGCTCTCTCCAGAGCTATGTTCCCGCTATCCATCCGCTGATGAAATACGGCGTTACAAAGGTACT
>DBWG01000015.1 GCA_002308635.1 Ruminococcaceae bacterium UBA1244
TCATTGTCAACATTGAAATTTTCATTTCTACAAAACATAAAATCGGTTTTCTGCAATTTTCCCTCAAAAAAAGATTTATTTAAAATCGGTTTTTTTTATTTTTCGGTTGAATTAATCTGAAAATTTGGTATAATTAGAGGATAAGACAATCAACAAAAAGGAAGGATCCATAATGTCAAAAACGGTAAGAACCAGATTTGCCCCCAGCCCCACCGGATTCATGCACGTCGGTAACCTGCGTACTGCGCTGTATGAATATCTTGTCGCAAAATCTCTCGGCGGTACATTCGTGCTGCGTATTGAGGATACAGACCAGGAACGCAAGGTCGAGGGCGCTGTTGATATCATTTACAATACCATGAAAAGAGCCGGACTCATCCATGATGAAGGTCCCGATATAGGCGGCGAATATGGTCCATACGTCCAGAGTGAACGCAAGGATATGTATCTGCCTTATGCAAAACAGCTTGTCGAAATGGACAAGGCTTATTACTGCTTCTGTACAAAAGAACGTCTTGATATGCTCAGAGAAAATTCTGACGAACCGGGCGGCGGTTATGACCGTCACTGCCGTGATCTCTCAAAGGAGGAGGTACAGCAGAAGCTTGATGAGGGAGTACCCTATGTTATCCGCCAGAAAATGCCCCTTGAAGGCTCAACAACTTTCGAAGATGCTGTCTACGGGTCTATCACAGTAGAAAACAGCGAGCTTCAGGATCAGATACTCATAAAAGCGGACGGATATCCGACCTACAACTTTGCAAATGTCATTGATGACCACACAATGAACATCACACACGTTGTAAGAGGAAGCGAATATCTTTCTTCAACTCCGAAATATAACCTTCTCTATGAGGCTTTCGGCTGGGAGATCCCGACATATATCCATCTTCCGCTTATCATGGGCAAAAACGATGACGGCTCTATCTCAAAGCTTTCAAAGCGTCACGGCGCAACAAGCTTTGAAGACCTCGTAAAAGCAGGCTATCTCCCCGAAGCTATCATCAACTACATCGCTCTTTTAGGATGGGCGCCAAAGGACAACAGAGAGATGTTCACGCTCCCTGAGCTTGTTGAAAACTTTTCTATTGACGGCATCAGCAAGTCACCTGCCGTATTCGACTATGACAAGCTCGAATGGTTCAACGGAGAATACATCAAGGCTATGACCACAGAACAGTTTGCGTCTGTCGCAGAGCCGTATTTCAAGAAGGCTCTCGGCGACAAGGAATTTGACTATATCAAGCTTGCGTCCATACTCCAGCAGAGAACCACAAAGCTTACCGATATCCCCGAAAAAATAGAGTTCTTTGCAGATCAGCCCGAATACACGGCTGAACTTTTCGTAAACAAGAAGAGCAAGACTACTCTCGAAAATTCGCCGTCACTTCTCAAAGCCGGCATTGACGCTCTTGAAGCACTCACCGAATGGAACCACGACAGTATCCATGACTGCCTTATTGACCTTGCTGTAAAATTAGGTGTCAAAAACGGTACTGCAATGTGGCCGGTAAGAATTGCCGCATCCGGAATGACGGTAACACCCGGCGGAGCTGTTGAGATACTCGACATTCTCGGCAGAGAAGAATCGCTCAGAAGACTCCACGCCGGTCTTGAAAAATTTGAATAAAGTCTTTGGAAAGGGGTTTGGGAGACAACCTTTCTTCACAAAGGTTGCCCTAATGTAACTGCCCCTGAAAAATAACTACCCAAAAAGGAGAAAAAACATGGCTGACGAAATAACAAAGCCTGCGGAGCTGTCCGCAGGAAACTTTATTCAGGAATTTATCAAAGAAGATATCGCAGAAGGCGGCAAATACGAAGGCAGAACTGTCCATACACGTTTTCCTCCGGAGCCTAACGGATATCTTCACATCGGACACGCAAAGGCGATATGTGTCGATTTCGGCATGGCTGAAAAATTCGGCGGTATTTGCAACCTCCGTATGGACGACACAAACCCGACAAAGGAAGACGTTGAGTATGTTGACGCAATAAAAGAGGATATTTCATGGCTCGGTTTCCACTGGGACGACAGGTTCTATTTTGCGTCGGAATACTTCGACAAGATGTATGAATATGCGGTAGAGCTTATCAAAAAAGGGCTTGCATACGTCTGTGAGCTTACTCCCGAACAGATGAAGGCCAACAGAGGCGACCTTTCACACCCGGCAGTCAGTCCGTTCCGTGACAGACCTGTTGAAGAGAGCCTTGATCTTTTTGAGCGCATGAAAAACGGCGAATTTCCGGACGGTTCTATGACGCTTCGTGCAAAGATCGACCTCACAAGCGGCAACTTCAATATGCGTGACCCTGTTATCTACCGCATCAACAGAATACACCATCACAGAACCGGCGACAAATGGTGCATCTATCCGATGTACGATTTTGCTCATCCGATAGAGGACGCTCTTGAGGGCATTACTCACTCTCTCTGCACCCTCGAATTTGAGGATCACAGACCGCTCTACGACTGGGTGATAAACAACACATCAGTTCCGTATGTTCCTCGCCAGATAGAATTTGCACGTCTCGGTATCAACAACACCGTTATGAGCAAAAGAAAGCTGCGTCTGCTTGTGGAAGAAAAATATGTCAACGGCTGGGATGACCCCCGTATGCCGACACTTTGCGGTCTGAGAAGAAGAGGCTATACACCTGCATCTATCCGCAATTTCTGTGAACGTATCGGCGTTGCAAAGACAAACAGTGTCGTTGACTACGGATTTCTGGAGCATTGTCTCCGTGAGGACCTCAACATAAACGCACAGCGTGTTATGACGGTAATAAACCCCATAAAGCTGATAATCACTAACTATCCCGAAGAACAGACCGAGATCTTTGAGATCGAAAACAATCCCAACCGCCCCGAAGACGGAACGAGGACCATCACCTTCGGCAGAGAATGCTTTATTGAAGCCGATGACTTTATTGAAGAGAAGGTCAAGGGCTACAACCGCCTTTATCCGGGAAATGAAGTCCGTCTTAAATCCGCTTATATCGTAAAATGCACCGGCTGCAAAAAAGACGAAAACGGCAAAGTCGTTGAAGTCTATGCGGAATACGATCCGCTGACAAGAGGCGGCGACACTCCCGACGGCAGAAAAGTAAGAGGTACTATCCACTGGGTAGACGCAAACAACTATGTTGATGCGGAAGTCCGTCTCTACGACAATCTTTTCACCGATCAGGAGCCGGACACTGGCGACAAGAATTTCCTTGACTTCATCAATCCGAACAGTCTTGTTGTACTCAAAAACTGCAAAGCCGAGCGCTTTGTTGAAAACTCCGTCAGCGACTCACGCTACCAGTTCATGCGTCTTGGCTACTTCTGTCCCGACAAGGACAGCACACCCTCTCACCTCATCTTTAACCGCAGCGTTTCCCTCAAAGACGGTTATAAAAAGAAATGATAAGGGCTTTGCCCCGATCCCCATCAGGTGGCTTCTCGCCCCCTGCACCCAAATTTTTACACAAATAATAAAACCGCCTCAGTGAAGCTATACTGTCTCACTGAGGCGGCTTTTTATTCGATATCAATATCAAGGGGTTCGTCAAGATGCTCCGAAATATACTTGCCGTTCTTTTTTCTCTGGCGGACACATTCCGTAAGAAGATATTCTATCTGACCGTTGAGGGAGCGGAAATCATCCTCCGCCCATGCACTTAAAGCATCATACAATTCTTTTTTGAGCCTTAACGGCACTTGTTTTTTCTCAGCCATCAGATCACCGTCCCTGTATATTTTCTGAAAGTATCAATAGAGAGAACCTGAATTGACTATCGGCTGTGCATCATGGTTTCCGCAAAGAACTACAAGAAGATTGGATACCATCGCAGCCTTTCTTTCATCGTCAAGGTCAACGATTTTGTTTTCGCTGAGTGCTTCGAGAGCCATCTGTACCATTCCGACAGCACCGTCAACAATAAGCTTTCTCGCATCAACAACTGCTGATGCCTGCTGTCTCTGCAGCATAGCCGCTGCTATCTCCGGCGCATAAGCAAGGTATGTAATGCGGGCTTCAACGATCTCAAGACCGGCTTCGCTTACTCTCTTCTGTATCTCGTCCTTGATCTTTCCGGCAACGATCTCGCTCGAACCTCTCAGGCTTCCGTCATCTGCAACGCCGTCGCCTGTTGTGTCAATATTAGGCGCAACGTCATAGGGATAAACTCTGACTATCTCTCTCAGCGCTGCATCACACTGGAGCGAAAGGTATTCTTTGTAGTTATCAACACTGAAAACCGCCTTTGCTGTATCGACTACCTTCCAGATAACTGCAATGCTGATCTCTATAGGATTGCCGAG
Organism: Ruminococcaceae bacterium UBA1244; assembly: GCA_002308635.1. GTDB lineage: Bacteria > Bacillota > Clostridia > Oscillospirales > Acutalibacteraceae > UBA1213. The sequence continues at coordinate 4,310 of DBWG01000015.1, forward strand.
ACAGTCGTTGATCTTCTGCCTGTTGTTGCTGAGGGTCATCATCTTCAGAGATATTTTCTTTCCGGAAGCCTCCTGCTGTGAAGCTGAGGTCATTTTGATGCTGACATCGTCGCTCTGTCTGAGCCTTGTAGAAGCAGCAGGATTGAATGCTGTGCAGAAGGGATTGACAAAATAAAAGCCTGCCTCTTTGAGAGTACCCTTATATCTGCCGAAAAGATTGAGTACAAGAGCCTCGTTCGGGTTGATAAGCTTGAGTCCTGAACACATAATGACCGCCAGAACTATAGCAAACATTGACGCTGCAAAAATAACGATAAATACAGGGTTTACTTCTGTTCCGTTATCTTCGCTGAGCGAAAACTGTACGCCTGAAAAAATGATGCCCGCAATTGATGCTGCAAACATCAGGATCGTCAGCAGAAGCATCGGGATACCAAGTTTTTTCGTAGTATAGATCTTTTCTTTCATAATAAAACCTCCAATGATTTTAGTTGATTGCTTTCAACATCTATATGATATCATTCTGATATCATTTTGTCAACTATCTTATTAAAATAAAAGTCAGTTTTTTCCCACTTTTTGGCACAAAAAGTAAAAAAACCGCAAACCGAATATATCAGTTTGCGGAATTTTTTACTGCGTTTTTTCAGAACAGCAAATCGCTCTCTGCGCTGCTATAGTGGCAAGCGTGTCTCCAAGCTGAGTCAGTATCAGCGCAAGTATGCCAAGCTCGTCATCGTTGAATTTGCAGGCCATCGCATTGGCTATTGCAGTAATAGATGCTGTAAGTTCACAGGCGTTCATATTATCCCCCGAAAATATAATATGTATCATACCGCATAAAGGTTCAAGTCCCATGCCGGAATGTGCGGGTGCTGACGGATATAAAGCCTGTAGTCCGGAACAATGGAATGTATCATCAGAGGAAGCTTGAAAATATCCTCACTGCGGTGATAAATCGCAATATTCAGCTTAGGCTTGTCACGGAGAAGTACATTTTTTCCTCCGATGAGCATTTTTTCTTCTGCACCCTCAACATCCGCTTTAATATATGTGACCGTCCTGCGCCTGAAAAGCGTGTCAATTTTTGTGACCGCAAGCTTCTGAGTGCCAGAGCTGTTTATAGAAGAACCTCTGCCAAGAGACGCATCAAACGACAGGTCAGTATCCTCGCTCCATATCCCCATATTGAAAAGCTGAGTATTATCCATATCACCGGCATACAGCTTAAGCTTCTGAAAGGTCTTTCTGTCCGGTTCAAGTGCGGTAATGCTTCTGTAATTTCCGCCGGAATAGTGAAGAAATTCCTCGATAGTATCACCGCGGTATGCACCAAGATCAAGATAGCTTTCACTGCTATTCAGAGAAAGAATACTAAAAGCTTCTTCCTTTTCGGAATAAGATCCGACAAGATAAGGCAGTTCACCGCTGAGCTTGAAGTTAATTATATTTTCAAACACCTTTTTTGAATGTTCATCAGCAAGGACAGAATATAAAAGCTCAAGTTCGGAAGAGTGCCGGCTGAAAAAATCAAGGTCAAAAATATTATCGCCATAAACAGGAACATCCGCACATAAAACCGTGTGTGTTTCAGCAAGAGAAAGTATATGTGATATAACTTCTTCCCGCTGAGAGCCAAATGCAGCAATAAATATCGGGGCATCATATTCTTCAACTGCATCGGCAATACGTCTGACCTTAAATCCTCTGAAAAACTGTCCTCTTACATGGCCATCACTGGCACAGACCGCTTTTGGAATAATATTATTTTTTTCAAACTCATCAAGTATCTTGTCCGCTCCGTTGCCGGTACCGTAAATAATTACAGGTCTTTCAGTTTTCTTCAATCTGTGCCATATATCATATCCGATTATATTCAAGCCGTGTTCACCTCAAAAAAAGCGGATACTTATATAAAGTATCCGCTTAATATCAATTATTCATCATCATCGTCGTCTTTCTTCTTTCTGCCGATAACAACAAGAAGTACAACAGCAACAAGTGAAGCAAGAACTACAACACCGATAATAATAAACTTTGCAATATCCTCACCTGTAACTACCGGAGGATCATCCGGCTTCGGAGGAGGATTAGAAGATTCAACATGAGATTCGTGAGTTATGCTGGTTTCCTCAGGCTCATCCATGACATTATAGATAATTACATTATCATCATCCGGAACATAGATACCGTTTGACAGCTTAACTGTTCCGGTCTCAGTTATAATAAATTCACCGCAGTCAGGATTGATCTTGAAGCCGACAGGAGCCTGTTTTTCAACGAATCTGTATTTGCCAAGCGGAAGATCGGTAACAACAAGCTGACCGTTATCATCTGTTACAAGACCTGTGATCACCGTAATATACGGAAGATCATATCTGCCGTCTTCATATTCAGTCATTTTTTCAAGATCAAAGACAGCGCCGCGAAGAGGTCTGTCGCCAAGATCGGACTTATTGAGGATAACCGAACCCCTGATCTCCTGCGGAACGAGTTCATACTTAAGATCAATGTCAAAAGTCCTGTCCATTTCTCCAGACTCATTGACAAACGGAAAAACTATCAGTGCCGGACTCACCTTAACGGTATCAAAACCGGAAGTCTGAAACAATACATAAACAACAGAACTATCGAACGGAACCATAAAGGAAGCTAAACCGTCATTTACAGGCTGAACATCTCCATCCTCTGTTTTTGATGCTGCCTCAGCAAACTTCTCAGATGCAGCCTGAGCGGCAGAAGCTTCTGAAAGGTTCGTCATATCAGCCCCGCAGCCGGCATACATCTCATCAAGGACATACGATCCGTTGACATATTCTCCGACCCTGCAAAGCCGCAGCTCACAGCCGTCTCCTTTTTCACTGATATGACAAAAAATAGTACCGTTGATATAGCCGTCCGCATCCGGCTCATCCGCTGATGCAGCAGTTGTAAACAGCATCAGAACAGAACACATCGCCAGAAGCAATATAAAAATCTTACTGGATATTCTTTTTTTCATGGCAGATCAATCCTCCGTAGATTCAGAATTTTCATCTGTATTATTTTTTATCTTTGTTTTTTCCAGTTGTTTATTTGACCTTTTCTTTTTAAAGACAGGGAAAAGCATGATTATCAGTATACCCAGAACCATAACTCCCATAACGGCTGCCGCAAAATACCACAGCATCGTTCTGACAGGTACCTGAGTTTCCTCTGTATGATAGACAGGCATGGTGACCTGTTCATCTTCTTCTTGAACCGTTTCTATAGGCACTCTTACACCCCTGACGAGCAAACGGTGTGAATTCACGCCATAAGGAGTACAGGTAAGAAGTGTTACATAATCCTTTCCTTTTACGATAGCTATATCATCAGACTCATTCGGAAGAACTGTCTTTATCTGATCGACACGGTATTTCAGTACCTTATCAAGCACATGGATATAAAAAGTATCGCCGATGTTAAGAAGGTCAAGATCGGTAAATACCTTTGAGCTTGGAAGTCCGGTATGACCGGCAAGAACGCAATGAGTGCTTTCTCCGCCTATTGGAAGAGATGTCCCTTCCATGTGTCCGATACCCTTTTGCAGAACATCGTCAGACAATCCATGATAAAGAGGATAATAAGCGCCGATCTTTGGCACATCAATATATCCGATGGCCTCAGTTACTGCAAGGAGCTTATTATAACTAACAACAGTACCCGAGCCGTTTCCGGAAAGCTTGCGGTTATACTCCTCCGCCTGCTGCTGAAATTTTGCGATCGTATCATATCCCATTTTTTGTACGGTTTCGTCATATTCCTTAATAACGACCCTCGCTGAATATTCGGTATACCAGTTGCTGATTATAGGATACATAAAGAACCCAAGACCGAAAATCAGCAGAACAAATATACCAACGAGCGGCAGACGTTTTCGGAGCTTACTTTTTGGCTTCGCCATTGTCATCCTCCGATCGTTCTAACAGTTGATGCTTTGAATTTGCCTTTCTTCGCCTGAAGCTGATCCCAAGCCAGAAACAAGCACCGGCAAACAGAACAACAGAACCTGCCACAATTACGATAACTATGACCATACTTTTGTCGATCTGTTTTTGAATCGCTGCATTGGCTCTTGAAGCCGCATCAGAGACTGTTTCACTTCCGCTCGTATGGGAAACGCTCTCTTTTTCATCTTCGGGATAGAACCTGATACCTCTCACAAGCAGTCTTTTATCATTTATCCCATAAGGAGTACAGGTAATAATAGTAACATGATCCTCACCATCGATTATAAAAAGATGTTTTATATCGTTAGGATCGACAGTTTCTATCCTGTCTACCTTATAAGCAAGAGTACGGTCAAGAACGTGAATATAGAAAACATCACCGACAGCGCTGCTGTCAAGCTTTGAAAGCATCTCCGCATTCGGAAGTCCCGTATGTCCCGAAATAGAAGCATGGGTACTCGGCCCTCCGATAGGAAGAGAGGTATTTTCAAGCCATCCGCAGCCCTTTAAAAGGACCTCCGAGGAAGTGCCGTAATATACCGGAAGATAGATCTCCTGTTTTGGGATCTCAACATAGCACATCAGATCATCTTCAAAATTAAGCGACCTTTCATAGCCGTCATTATATATCTTTTTTGCAACATCTTCATTATATTTCTGAGCATTTTTGAATCTTGTTTCGATCTCTTCGTTGCTCATCTTCTCTACTTTACTTGCATAGGAGCTGATAACAGCCCTTGACGAGTTTATCGAATAAATATTTCCTATTATCGGATACACAATAGCAGCGATACCGATAAAATAAACAAGACCGATAGCTGTCAGAATAAGAATATGCTTTTTTCTGGATAACTTCAATACAAAAAATCCTTTCGGTAGGTTTTCCGAAGGGTTTGAACACGTCAAGCCCTTTGGAAAACCTGCTCCCGAAATCCGGGAGCAGATATTAGTTTTTTTAGTCAGGAATTATTCCTCGATCTTTCTCTTCTTCATGTAGATAACAAAGAGAACGCCTGCGAGAAGAACGATTGCGAGACCGCCGAATGTGAATACATAAGTACCGATGCTACCTGTGCCGGGGAGTGAATCTGTGGGAGGATCAGTAACTGTGATTCTTGCCTTACTGAAATCGCTTGCAGCATCACCAACTGCCTTAACGTCTTTAAACTCTACTTTTTCAACATCAGTACCAGCAACAAATTCAAATGTGCTGAACTCAGTGTCAGTTGAATTTGTCTTGTTCTTTACTGTGAAGGTGTATGATGAAGAGATCGTCTTAAAGCCCTTAGGAGCCTTTGTCTCAACGAGAGTATATGTGCCGGCAGGAAGGTATCCGAAATTAAATGTACCGTCTGCACCTGTTGTATATGACTGCTTGAAGTTGCTGCCATCAGCGCCCTCAAGAGTAAATTCTGCACCTTCAAGGTATCCGTCTACATTCTCACCCTGCTTTACAAGTGTAAGCTCACCAACGTATGTTGTAACTGTATCTTTCTTTTCTACTGTAGGAGTATCAGGTTCTTTGGGGAAATTAGGATCCTCAGGATTGAAGGGAGTCTCAGGTTCAACAGGATTCTTAGGATCATAATATCCGCCTGTTGCATAGTTATTACCCCATGTAAGCTTTACTGTATTCGGGTTACCGGAAACAGCATTACCGTCTTCATCAACGTGGTTAGTGTCTGCGTCAGAGCACAACTCGCTGCCGTATACAGGAGCATCGCTTATTTTAGCATCAAAGGTAACAACAATGCTCTCACCTGGGTGGCTATATACTGTCGCACCGTCAACAGTAACAGTAAATCCATCATCATCAGCGATGGCAACTATATCTACTTTGTCAGTAACATCAACGTCGTTGATCTTGACAACAACGTTAGAACCGTCTTTGCCGAAGTCAGCTGTATCAACAATGATACCCTCTGACGGGTCATCAGTGATTACAAAGGGTTTTACTTTATTAGCAGTAACATTTGACTTGTCATACTCCGGTAAAGTTGAAGAAATGCTGTAGCTGATCTTGGAACCTGCGATACCAACGCTTGTATCACTGGGATCATTGCCCTGTGAAAGCTGACCTTCACTCATATAGGTGATCTTCTTCTCAAGCGGAAGCGGGTTAGCCTTGGGAGCAATTGTTGTATATTCTGTTCCAATACTGTCTATGAGCTTAAGAGTAGGCTGGATAACTATCTCGTTGTCAGCAGTAGCAGAAACGATAAGATAATAAGCCTGACCATCTACAGAAACGCCGCCCTGTGTATTCGGAGTTGCGATCTTTCCGTTGTTTGCTGAAAGAACGAGAGTCTTTTCAGCTGCAGCAGCGTTATTTGTTGCTACCTTCTTGAGAGTTGATGCAAGAAGGTTCATCTCAAATGCACTAAGAGAGCTAAGATCCTTCGGTGCAACGCTTACATTAGCAGCAAACGGAGCGTTCCACACCCAATCACCAGTACCACTAATGCTTGCTACCTGATAGACCTTTACATCTGTTACTGCAACTGTATCGGTTCCATACTTTACATCCTGGACCTTTACTGTGAGCGCATCACCTTCAGCTGCGCTTACAGGAAGTGCCATAGCTCCCATAGAGAGAAGCATTGCCATTGTAAGAACTGCTACTCCTGACTTTTTGACTAATTTCTTCATTTGATTTACCTCCAATTTTTTTAATTGCCGTGCAGTCGGTTTAAAATGACAGTCGATCCGCACGACAATCGTGCTGCCATATTGGTCCCTATGGATTATTAGTCTTTATACCTCCCTTTTCCGTTGGTATAAAGCGCTGCTGCACGCAGCCTTTTTTTGTATATGATCAAGGCAGCAGCCGCAAGTATGATTGCGGAAATACCTATCACAAACGGGTGGAAAATAAACGGTACGCCTGTCTCGGGCATCTCGATCACTTCGATCTTCTTGTTGGTAACAGTTACTTCTCCGCCGTCAGGGGACAATTTTTTACTGTTCACTGAAAGATCTGTGACCTGCATTATGTATCCGTCAGGAATATTCTTTTCTTCAACAATGTAGCTCGTATTTACAGGGATCTTGTCGATCGTAATGCTTGCACTCGTCTGACCTTTGGTAAGTTTTATGGTCTTATTGATCACAACCTCATTTCCGTTAGTCAGATCATGTCCGGCTACATCAGAAAGACGAATGTCAAATGTAAATTCCAGCTCGTCAACGTCCAAGGGTTTTGTAAGATTCTTAGTTACAGTAAGTGAAGCGGTGTTAAGCGTATTCTCGACAAGATAGCTGTCATGGCCTTTTACGTCCATTGTTGCATCAGCTGTCTTGACAAAACTGCTTGTACCCGATTTCTGAACCAAATAATAATAAGAAGGAGTAAACGCTTCATCCGCATCCTCAGTTATCCTGAGCTTTGTTCCAAGCTCGAACTGCTTTGAGAATACATCGATTTCGGGAGCATTGTCCTTTTGTCTGCCGTCAAGACCGTAGTCGTTCTTGATGGTGAACTTGCCGTCGTAATCAGTAACAGGAATCTCCTCATCAACGTCAACATTGACATTTACATAACTCTTTTCAGCCTGAGGTTCAAATGAAGCTTCCGGATCCATACCGGGAAGTATTCCTTCAACAGTAAGGTCAAATTCAAGATCCTTTACCTTACTTTCATCGATCATACCATATATTTCAGGATTTACTTCTGTCTTGTCGATAATGACCTTTTTCTCTACCTCAAGGATAAGAGGATGGTTAATGACATACACGTTGTCTATCGGAGGATCTGCATACACAGGATTTGCAAATGTAGCGTCAAGTATCTGGTCATCTATTACCCTATTCTCATCAGAATATTCGATCTCATTGTAGTAGCACAGTACGCCGAGATCCTCTTCGACCTCATACTCACAGCCGTACGGCAGGCCTTCGATAGCCAGTGTCTGCCCATTGCTGAGGTAGTAAACGATCGGTCTATTGTTTGCAAGATCTGTCAGATAATTTTTCTTGTTATCCGGATCATCAACAACAGCACCGGATTCAACTTCATCAAAACCGTCATTAATTGAATACATGATCGAATACTTTGTAAGATCGAGACCCTCAGGGATCTTTGTAAGCCTGAAGCTGATCGGGAAATCATCTCCGTCATCTTCGCCGTCAACGAACTTGGTTATCTCGACATTACCTGTCTTGATCTTGTTGTATGCGATGGAATCAATATTGCCAAAAAGCTGACCGTCAAGGTTCATAGACGTTGCTGTGTCAAGAACATATCTCTGGTTATTCTCACTTTTCAGCTCGCTGATCGTATACTTTGTGCCTGCAGGGATACCGCTGATAACGATATAGTCATAAGCGCTGAGAGTGAACGTACCGATGTTTGTCAGATACGAAGAAGTCCTCGGCTCAGCCCATTCTCCTGTCTGTGCATCATAGACATATTTCAGATAACTGATCTTATTATACTCGATAGCATCATCACTGCTGTCACGGTTTGCTCCAAAAACATCGCTGAATTTTATTTTAAAGCTGAAGTTTTCGTTTCCGGGCGGGTCGCCGTTTTCAAGCATCTTACGGAATGTCAGGCTGTAGGTCTTTACTTCATTTATGACAACCTGACGCAGGTGAACATACTCATTTGCAGCATTTGTCGGGTCGTTGAAATTATAGGTAGTCTCAACACCCTTATCACTGACACTCTCCTGGAGGTTTACAACGGAGTGCATGCTGTAGTTGGGGTTGTCTTCCTTTATTTTTCCGTCTTCACCGTACATCGTCTGAGCATGGTCAAGATCGGTATCGGCAAGGTCGTCGCCGTTATAAATGCCGGCATAGAGCCTCATGACCGAGTTATCATCGTTGGCAGTTGATTTTGTGAAGGTATTGTAGTAGTCAGAGACCTTTCTGCCAACACTGTCATCATAACTGTTGGAACTGCGGCCATCGGGAACCGACAGCTTATCAAGCTGAGTTACACGCATTGAGCTGCCGTAATTGAACTGCTTGTTTATTGTTGCAAGTTCGCCGTACTGCATGGATATAACGCCATGCTTTCCGCCGTCGAGCGCTCTCGTATCGTAGTTGACTTTCTTATCAGCGAAGATATCCGCCAACTGATAAGATGCGCCCTCACTTCCGTTTGATTTTCCAAACGGTGAATACTCATCGGGTCTGGTCGTCGAGAAATTATTAGTGTGAGCAGTGCCTGAACCGGAGCCAAGTTCTGTCTCAATTGAACCTTTAAGGTCTCCGTTACTTCTGACGACGCTTTCTGTACTCGGTACAACATAGTCGCTGCCGACAACATTTGTTGTGCCCTTATTTTCAACATAGTAGTTGAATACATCCTGGTCAGCAACTGTCATCGTTGCTTTCTTAAAGCCGTTGTTGACAGCTGTGAAATCCGTATCCTCCTGAAGCTCAAGCTTTGTAAGGCTCATGGGGAGGTTAAACATTACATAGAGGTTGGAGTTGAGCATTCCGCGCTCCATATAGTACATTGTTATGGTATGCTTTCCGGGAGCAAGATATTTTGCATCTATTTTTGAGAAGTCATAGGATTTCTCAGGCTTTCCGTCTGTATTGTTTGCTACGATAGAGGTATCGGAAGCATCGCCTGCTGCGCTTATCCACGCATTCTTTGTTCTGAAGTTGATCTCACCAAGAGCGTTCTTATGCGCACCGCCCATATCAAGGAGAAGAATATCATCAAGGAATACCCAAACGTCGTCGTCTCCCTGGAATGTAAAGGTGATCGGTATACCGTCCGGTGTGCCGTCTACAGTACCGTTTTCATTGAAGTAGAAGTCGATAGTATACTTGATACCGTAACCATAGTGGAGCTGTGTGCTGTTTGCACCGCCCTGGCTCCTGCTGTTGAACGGGAAGAGACCGGGAAGCTCACCTGTTGAATCATGTTTGCCGCTTCCGTTGTCGCCGTAGTTATCATATACGAGATTGCTGCTTACATCGGATTTATTATACTTTTCAAGTGAATTGTCGGGGTTGACTTTTACAACATACGCCTTTGAATCAAACAGATAATACTTGCCTTCATACAGATCGTTTCTATCGCTGAGGAGTTTCTTATTTGAATAATCCTTGTTTCTGAAATCGATATCCTCCGCATCTATCTCAAAGAACGGGAAGTCAAGTCCCTCATACTTTGTGATGTAGTCCTCCATATTTACCGTCTTGCCCTGAGATGTCTTGAAGGTTCCTGTCCACCAGCTCGGATCGAAATAAGGGATCGTGTATGTTCCGCTCGGATCCATGAGCTTACCGTCAACGAGCTTTTTGTTGACAAGTCCCTGAGCGACTGCATTGTAAGGCTTGTATGTACCGGCATCCTGTGCGTCGGTTCTGTAGGCAAGGTTTGCAGCCCACTTGAAGTTATTAAGGATCTTACCGAAACCAAAGTTCATATAGTAACCGCTGGTCTGGCTGTGGTCATTCGGGTCGCTGCTGTCCTTTGCGACATAATACATATCGCCGTCAGCGTTATGTCCTGCTCTCTGTCTTGAAGCCGTAACTGACGTATACATCTCGGAGCTTGTATCAAAGCTGCTGTCGTTATAGACATTAGGCAGCCAGAACTGACCGAGATACATCGGATACTTTGTTGAACCGTAAGGAGAACTGCTGATCTTTTCGTTTATTGCAAGGTAGGGTCTTTTTGCGTTGCCGAGCTGAGACTGCTCGTTTGAAGCCGAAGCACCGGATATACCTACGCTGTCAACATAATAATGACCACTGCTGTCCTTATCGTCTTTAGGATAGTACTGCTTTCCGTCCGCATAATTTATATCGACCGTCTGACCGTTGTTGCCGTTGAATATTACGGTAGTAGCACCAAGAGGCAGATACGTCTCATAAACACTCTGTCCATAGCTGTTCGTTCCGACATAGCTCATGCTGTCGCCGGGCCACTTCTGATCGTTATAGCTGCCGCCGAAGAAATAAGCTTTGATATTGCCCCAGCCCTTATTGTCGGTAAACTGAACTCTTGCCTTATCCTTTACATAATATGAGTAGCTGCTGTCGTTTTGACTGTTGTGGTCATACTGATAGTCATACATATCAGCATTTACCGTAATATACTTCTGTCCATTGAGTACGTTGTCGGTACTCTGGGTAGTATACTTACCGGAAACCGTTGCAACATTGTCGTTTATGATGATGAGGTTATCGCCGTCATTTTCCGGACCAAAGAGATTGTACGTATTGCCGCCGTAGGTCATGCTGAAGATCTGAGCGGAAAGGTCGATCTTTTTTGAAGATGTTCCGGACTCACCGTCAAAGGCTTCGTTGCTGACATCTTCGCTTGTCATATAAAGTGCGTTACCGTTTTTGTTGACAGCCGTTGTTGTTTTGCCGTCAACTACCGCACCGGCTTCTGTCACTGATTTTTTGTCAAGATACAGCACGTTGTCTATCGCATAGGTCTTGACAGGATTGGCATGCTGATAGCTGATGACCCTGCTGCTGAGCTGTGACACACCGTATTCATACGTTCTGCCAAGGATCTTTCCTTCAGCGAAATAGTATTTGTTAAGCACATCACCTGAAGCATTCTGGATCTCAACTGTCGAATACGGTTTCTTGCTGTCGCCGCTTGACGGTACGCTGAAATAGCTGTAATAATAATTCCTTGCATCCAGTTCATACGAAGCAGTATCGGAACTGATTGTAAAGCTTCCGGACCATACACCGTCGGTCTTGACCTCGTCAGTGAACCTGAGCTTTAGCGTTACCTTGCTGCTTGTCATATTGAGGATGCTGAATGTCTTTTTTGCATAGTCAACAGCTTCTTCCTCTTTATATGTACCGCCTACATACATACCCTGAACAACGCTCGTACCTTCATTATAGCCGCTGGTGTTCAGAATGAAGATCGAATTGTCAGCCAGACCTGAGAGGCTGTAGCTCTTGGTCTGAGTAAGCTTGTCGGTACCACTGCTCCAGCTGCTTTTGCTGCTGAAGATGATACTCGAATATTTTGAAGTATCAACAGAAGCAGAAAACAGCTTGCCGCCGTCCTTACCGTCCTTGCCGGTCGCAGTCATTTCTTTAAGTCCGGTACCGGTACTGCCCTTGTAGGCATGGTAATAGACTTTCGACATAGTCTTTGACCATCCGTGGCTGGAGTCCTTTCCAACGCAGGAAGTATCAAAATAGACCGTTATCGTACCTGCCGCCTGAACACGGACATTGTTCACGGAGTAAATCGACAAAAAGCCGGTCAGAAGCAGTGCAAGGCACACGGCCATGGCCAGCAGTTGATGGATCCTTTTACTTGACAACCTGATCATATTGAAAACTCCTTTTGCAAATAGTCTCGTTATACATGAAATTGATTTATACTGCTAAATCAACAAACTCACTTTCTTGTAACGAAAATCTGTTGCTATTTTATCATTTTTAACAAACAATGTCAATAGGCGGTAATTTTTTTGGAGACAGTGTACGCTTATCACCCACATTTTTGTCTGTTATGCACAACAATTCTTGAAAGTTACTCAACACTATCAACAGTTTTATATTCAAATACACAACGCACTCTAATTTAATGATGAAAATAGTAAGAATTATCACTTTTTTTACAGTTCATAGTCTGTTTTTTCCAGATACCTGAGAAACAATATATCACTAAATCCATAGATTGTCAACCAAAAATTGTTGTATATAAATAAAAATTATCAATAATTTTTGACGATTTAATTAGTTTATGATACTATATCCTGCGTTTTTCAGGTTTTTTTTCGTTATTTTATGTTTTTGCCTCAAAAAGAATATTACGGCAATTTTTCCTCTCATTGCCGCCTTGTCCTGCCTGTAAAAAATGATAAGCTATAATTTTCAGAAAACCCTTTACAATATATTTATAAAATAGTAAAATGTAGTCAGTTATTAAATAACAGGATGTGATGGATATGTCTAAAAAAATTCGTTTTGCGCTTCTCATATCATTCATAATTATCGCTGTTTTTTCCCTTTCCTCCTGCAGCAAAAAGGAGAAGGAAACAGTTGATCTTCAGACAACTCTTTCTGTACAGGGAAAAAATGACACCATCTCCGGAAAGAGAACAATGGTGCTGACTTTTCCTGAAAGTGTGATATCCCCCGGTTCAGAGGCTGACACGAACCTTGCAAAGGTCATCCAGAAGTACAAGCCCGACTCAATGAACTACTCACGCACAACAGTGGACGGCAAAATACAATACACTCTTGAGATCCCATTCAAATCCAATCTTGTTTACTATGAAAACACGGCGGCTGCTATGGGCGAACATACCCCCAGCAGCATCTCACACCCTGACACCGTTATGACAAAGGGCTGGCGCATCAAAGAGGATTTCCAGAGCATCGACCTCATACAGACATGGCTTCAGGAAGGCATCAAAAAAGAGGATTTCGGCGGCCTTGATTTTGAAATAAAGGAGTCAAAGACATACGTTTCGCTTGACAACAAGACCGAAGAAACCTCTCCTGTTATCCAATACAACAAGCTTTACGGCAATCCCATCGAAAAAATACGCATCGAGACCATAAAAACCTCTGCGGACAGCGACCGCACTTCTACTCATCTTACAAGAAAATTCGTTTTTACCATCACAAAAAGCACCTATGACAAAGACCCCAAAAACATAAAGAACTATTTCCAGAGCAAAACGGAATCGGCGTCTTCCGTATCATGGCCGCTCAATGACGAACTTCAGGCTTATGAACTCACCGTCGTTTATGACGACTTCAATCCGGAAAAGCTTGAGACATGCACAAAAACGCTCCTTGCTTCAAACTACGGCGATTTGCAGTATGTTTCCAACTCGGAAGGAAGTACGGTCCTTGCAAAACAGAACCTCTTCAACGAGACCCTTGACTTTTCAAACTACATAACCCATAACTCCGCACCTGTTCCCATCGAATATGTCTATTCCATTGAGGAAAATTCCGAACTCAGCTCATGCCAGATCTGCGAAAACGACATCTGGATCCCCGCTGATACCCTTGACGAAGACCGCTACGGCACAAAATGCGCAATAAGATATTCGGATACAGTACTCAAGCTAAGGATAAATGACGGTGTACAGTACCAGACAAACAGCATCAATATCGAATCCATTCCCTCCGACGGAGATGAACTTGAAAAGAATATCACATTCAGGTTCGACCTTGACAAGGGCGGAAAGGAAGCTACCGAATACGTAGAGTCCTTCCTTAAAAAACGTTATGATGTCGTCTCCTACAATGAAGGGGATGAAAGAGTTTCCAAGGTCACGATCAGCGGTTCGACAGAAACACTCAGCGATATGCTGTCGGATATCCTCAGCATCAAGGACCCCAATCAGAGAAGCCGCAAAAACAGCATGACCTTCTCTCAGGAAAGCCAGTCTATGACGCTCCGCACAATGAATCACTATACCGACAAAATAGACCTCTCCGCTCTCCTTCTCGGCAAAAACAAGGACGTTGTAATAAATTACTGCGTAAAGACCAAGAGCGGCGATATAATCAAAAGCTTCAGCTATGAATCATCCTCATCTGACGATGAAGGAAGCTCCGACCTCTCACTCGACGACGAACACGCCGCATGGCTGAATAATATCAAGGGTTCTGTCATCGTCGTATCGTTCGATATCACGACCCCGAATGAAAAGGATATAATTTTCTTCTCGGTCATCTCTGTAATAATGGTGCTTATAGCCGTTGCCATGATGTTCTGGCTGAGCAAAAAGCCGCTTCCGTCACTCGGTCTCGGCAGCGGATACAGATCCTCCGGTCTGCCCGGCGGCAGCAAGGATCTTGCAGTCAAAAAGCAGAAGAACAATTCCATCCGCAAGAAAAATTGAAAGGATGTCCTCAAATGATCCGATTGTGTATTTTTGATCTCGACGGCACTCTTGTCGATTCGCTGAAAGATCTTGCAAATGCAATGAATACTGCGCTCGAGGCTCAGGGTTTCGGCACACATGACATTCAAAAATACCGTTTTCTTGTCGGCAGCGGGCTTTCCGTGCTTGCTGACAGAGCGGCTCTTGCTCCGAATGAGCGCTATACCCCTGAGGTGAAAGAAAAGATACTCGCTGATTTCAGCTCATACTATGAGCTTCACTGCCTTGACAACACCGTACCGTTCAAGGGTGTGGATGCTCTCCTGAAAGAGCTTAAAAAACGCGGTGTTCTCTTTGCCGTCAATTCAAACAAGCCCGATGCTTTTACAAAAAAGATCGTCAAAGCCCTGCTGCCGGAACATGATTTTTCTGTGATCTGCGGAAAGCGTGACGGATTTGAAAGAAAGCCCTCTCCGGACGGCGCAAACCATATAATGTATACTGTTTCCGCTTCACCGGAAGAGACTCTGTATATCGGCGACAGCGATGTTGATGTCCTCACAGCAAAAAATGCAGGCATCAGCTTCTGCGGTGTAAGCTGGGGCTTCAGAGGCAAAGATGAACTGAGATCCGCAGGAGCTGACTTCATTGCGGATTCCACTCAGGATATACTTGACCTGACAGAAAGCCTGTGACTCGGGAGGAACTCATGAACTCTGCTCCGAAAAAAAACTACCAGCTTATGCTTGACTCCGTTATCCGTCAGATCACCGAAAGCAGCAAAAGACCTTCCCTGCTGCTTCATGCCTGCTGTGCGCCGTGCAGCAGCTATGTTCTGGAGTATCTTACGAATTATTTTGATATTACGGTTTTTTTCTACAATCCAAATATCTCACCGGAAAGTGAATATCTTCACCGTGTCAGCGAAATAAAACGCCTTATCAGTGAGATGTGTCCTTCGGTAGGATTCCTTGAAGGAAAATACGAGCCGCAAAGATTCTTTGAAATGGCAAAGGGCCTTGAACAAGAACCCGAAAGAGGCGCACGGTGCCATAAATGCTACAGGATGCGCCTTGAAGAGAGTGCCTCAGCCGCCAAAGCCGGCGGATTTGACTATTTTACTACTACTCTTTCCATCTCTCCGCAGAAGGACAGCTCCGTCCTGAACTCCATCGGCAAGGAGATCAGCGATATTTACGGAGTGCCGTATCTCTACTCCGATTTCAAAAAACGGGGCGGCTATAAACGCTCTATCGAGCTTTCCGCTCAGTTCCATCTCTACCGGCAAAACTACTGCGGGTGTGTTTTTTCCCGCAGACCGTAAACCTGAACATAAAATACGGCATACCGCAGATCATACGGTATGCCGTGTTTTTATTTGTGACGATTTTCAAGTATAACGACCGGATCAGTCACGTCTCCGTTTACAAGAGTTTCAATGTGGATGTGGTCTCCGTCAAGCACCTCGCACGGCACTGTTCCGACATACCCTATCGTGCTGCCGGCTTCGACATTGTCGCCTTCGCTGACAACACCTTTGTCCGAAAGCCCGCAATACCTTGCAGTGCATTTTTCGTGTTCAATTATAATATAGTTCCCTAACATCGGGTCATTGCCAACAGCCTTTACCGTGCCGGACGACACCGCACATACAGCAGTACCCTTCGGAGCCTCAAAGTCCACTCCGCCGTGGGTTCTCCAGTCGCTCGTTGTCTTTGAAAAAACCGGAGCGCTGACGCTGAATCCCTTCATCACCTTTGCGTCCGCAACCGGAAATACCACGCTTTTGGAAGTTTCTTCGGAAGGCGTTTCTTCTGCCGGCATACTTTCTGTCTGCGTCTCTTCTGCGGACGTTTCTGCTTTTTGCTCAGAGCTTTCCTTCTGTGATCCTTCCGCACTGCTCTCGTCATCTGTCAGCAGCGATCTTTCATAGCTTTCGCCGCTCACATCTTCGGCGGCCTCGACCTCTGAACTATCTGTTCCGTCTGTACTGTCGCTTTGATATTCAAGTACACTTCCGTAAGTAGTCCATGCCGCAGCAGCTATCGTTACGATACATATTCCGAGCGCTATATAAAATCCCATATTGTTTTTTAACGGCTTTTTTTCGTTCTTGTTTGTGTTTCTCATTTCTGCACCTCCGGTATTAGTGTTGTCAAATAATCGCTTTTTATACATACTATACCTGAGCGCAAAAAAAGACACGGCAGAAAATGCCGTGTCTTGGTATCATTATTGAAATTTAATATCAGACCTCTTCAGCAGTCCACTTTGTCTTCTCGCCGGTTATGTTGTAGGTCTTGCTGCCGTCCAAAGCTATTTCCTGTGTCTCTACGACCATCTTGATCTTTGAGTGGAACTTGAAGTTAGGTGATGTAAACTCCTCACCCTTATCATTTGTCTTGGGAATAGAAGCTGTATACAGACCGTCATCACCTGCTGTAAGCTTAACTGTAGCCTTTATATCGCCTTCAAACAGGATAACACTGAAATCATCCTCTGACCATTCCTCAGGCTTGTTTACCTTGAGAACAGCAAGTACGTTTTTATCAGAAAGCTCATCGGAGCTTTCTTCTGTCTCAGATGACTCTTCAGCAGGCTCGGAAGATTCCTCAGCAGGCTCGGATGACTCCTCTACAGGTGCAGTAGAAGTTTCAGGCTCTGCCTTAGAACCTGTTGCCTGTTCATACGCTTCGCTGCTTGCCTTTTCTATCTTAGAGATCTCTTCCTCGATCGCAGTAAAAGCGTTGGACGGGATAACGTCTGACGGGAATCTGTTGGCCTCAGGTGTAGAGTCGTCATAGGTCATATAGGTCTTTGTGCTGAGCTCACCGTCCTCTGAAAGTTCAAGAAGAGCATGGTCAGTAAGGCTTACATAGCCTGTCTCTCTTACAGAACCGTTCTGCGTATATTTGAGCTTGACCTGAGGATAGTACATCATATTTCCGTCGCTGTCCTTCTTGGGAAGCTCTGCGCCGTACATAAACTCAGCCTCGTCCTCATCCTTAAGGTCATCCTCTGTACCGGTATTGATACGCAGGAACTTGAATGAAAAAGTCTCCTTGCCGCCCTGAGCAGAGGCAACCTCACTGATAACGGCATCGACCTTGGCACTCAGAGAATTAAGTCCATCCTTCTGAGAATCAAGTGTACTGAGCACACCTTCAAGCTTTTCTTTTGTTGCATCGCTTTCTGTATTCTCAAGCTTGGATGAAATATCATCCTTATAGCCGTCGATCTTCTTGACAGCAGCCTCTATCTTGCTCTTGACATCATCGCCCTCGGAAGGAACATCCTCTTTAGCTTTCATGAGCTGCTCGGTATTTGTGCTGACGATCGCATAAACAGAGTTCCTGTCAACGCCCGCAGGAAGTTCCATTCTGACAGCACAAAGCACCTCCTCGATCGGCACAAAGCTGTCGTTCTCAGGGATATCTCCGACCTTCTGATCCTGAGTACCATAGTCTCTATGTACATCGCCGTTACGGTCGAGTCGGTCAATATTATGCGTATAGTAGGTAGATTCACTCGCACAGCCCGTAAGGAGAGCCGAACCTGCCCCTAATATAAGTGCCATCAAAATAGCTGCAAATTGTCTGCGTTTCATATCATATACCTCCATTGTATTTATGATCTATATGATCTTCATATACTATATATTATTATACACTCTGAGAAAAATTTTTCAATATATTTTTTTTAATATTTTGAAAAATTGTGCAAAATGACAATAACAATATAGGCATTTTTCCGAAAAGAACAAAAAAAATGTTTTCAACATCCGATTATACACTATAAATACTATTGACGAAAGACAAGTTTTTTTTTAAAATAAGAATGTGCATTTATGCTCTGAAAAAGACCGCAAAATATTGTTCTTTTCCCCGCATCAGCACAATATGCACTTTTGGCATATAGCCTGACGTGTAAAATTTTTCCGCTGCGGTTATTCGCATTTTGCACAAAAAGTAAATCAGGAATAAGGTCTTTGTGATTTCGAGACCACATGAAAAAACGGAAAGAAGACGAGATTATGCTATTCAGGATCATCGCACTTGACATTGACGGGACCCTTACCAACTCGCAGAAGGTCATTACGGCAAAAACCAGAAACCAGCTCATCAGGTTTCAGAAAAGCGGCGGAAAGATCATCTTAGCTTCCGGCAGACCTGCCCAGGGCATCAAAAGCTGTGCGGAAATTCTCCGGCTGAGTCAGTTCGGCGGATATATCCTTGCCTACAACGGCGGATGCGTCATTGAATGCAGTTCCGGTTCGGTCGTTGCAAAAACGCCTCTTCCGCTGGAATACATCCCTGAGATCTGTGACATCATAAAGGACTATCCTGTCGGCATAATCACCTATGAAGGTGACCACATTGTTGCAGGAAACCACATAAACCGCTATACAGAGCTTGA
Organism: Ruminococcaceae bacterium UBA1244; assembly: GCA_002308635.1. Taxonomy (GTDB): domain Bacteria; phylum Bacillota; class Clostridia; order Oscillospirales; family Acutalibacteraceae; genus UBA1213. The sequence goes on from DBWG01000015.1 coordinate 23,496, forward strand.
ATCCTCCATCAATCACATGGATATAAAATTCACCAGTGATTTTTCCGGATATGTAAATTTTGACGTTCCCAAGTGTCTTTTGCAGGGTGAGCCGGATGTTATACTCAAACTGGAAAAGATACTTTCCGAAAAATATTCCGGAAAGCTCGGCATATTCAAATCTGAACCTTATTTTTTGGAGATAGTACCCAAAAATATAGATAAAGCCATGACTATCGACAGGCTGCTCAAAATGATCGGCTATGAGAGAGATGAGTGCATCGCATTCGGCGACGGCTTCAACGATATTTCTATGATACGTTATGTCGGTCTGGGGATAGCTATGCAGAACGCCTCCGAAACCGTAAAAAGTGCAGCAGACTATGTAACACGTTCAAACGACGAAGACGGCATCGCATTCATGCTCTCAAAAATGGGACGTTCCGTGTTCCCGTCGCTTGCAATGATCTGAGAGGAAAAATATGGATACAGCTCACATCGTTATCGCTCACGGCCGTCCTGAAGATAAAAGGGAGCCTCTTGAAGAAGCGGCATACGATCTTCTTGAATCCCTCAATATAGATTTTTACCGGATCGACCATGAGTCCACACCCACAATGGAAGACTGCACAGCAATAGGACAGGCTCTCGGCGTTAATATCTGCAAGAACCTGTTTTTGTGCAACCGCCAGAAAACCGTTTTCTATCTCCTGCTTATGCCCGGAGATAAGGAATTCCGCACAAAAGATCTTTCAAAACAGATAAACAGCTCCCGTCTGTCATTTGCGGATGCGGAGCTTATGGAAGAGCTTCTCGGTCTTCATCCCGGCTCCGTGAGCGTTCTCGGACTGATGAACGACAAGGAAAAGCGTGTTTCCCTGCTTATTGACAGGGATGTGCTGAATGATGAATATTTCGGCTGCCACCCGTGCAAAAACTCTTCAAGCATAAAATTCCTTACATCAGAGCTTGTTGAAAAGCTCATCCCATCCTTCGGCAGAAAACCCGTGATAGTTGACCTCTGAGGAAACAACATGGAACACAAACAAAATAATTTTGACTCGCTGCTGAAAACAGTGCTTTCCGAAGCCGCCGCAGCAGGACTTCCTGTCTCGGACAAGATCGACATGAAGGTCTCTGTCAATTCAAGAGCAAAAAAACGCTTCGGGATGTGCATACTGAAAAACGGCAGATATACTATCGAGCTGTCTTCAAGGCTGCTCGATGCTCCTGAGCTTTCTTGCCGCCAGACTATTGCACATGAGCTTATCCACACCTGCCCCGGCTGCGGCAACCACGGCACACTTTTTAAAAAATACGCCGCAGTTATGAACCGTAAATACGGCTATAACATTAGGCGCACGAATTCAAACGAAGAAATGGGACTTGAAAATACATCGAATAACGCTTATTATAAATATATACTCGAATGTCAGAAGTGCGGCGCAAGGATAAAACGCATGAAGTATTCTTCTGTTGTCGCAGACCCGTCCCGCTATACCTGTATCTGCGGAGGCAGGCTCAAACGAATAATATAAAATGAGGTGCTGATATGAACGAGGCTTTCAGACTAAAGTGCCCTATCTGCGGAAACTCTCTTGCCGGTGATGAAAAGCGTCTCTTCTGCCGGAACAGCCACAGCTTTGACATCGCCCGTCAGGGATATGTAAACCTGCTTCCCGTTCAGAACAAGCATTCCCTTAATCCCGGCGATACAAAGGAAATGCTCCTTGCAAGGAGACGTTTCCTCGACAGCGGAAAATATGATCCTATATGCCGCAGCGTCGTCGATGCCATAAAGCAGTATGCGCCGTCTCCTGCGCCTGTAACAGCCGATATCGGCTGCGGTGAGGGATACTATACCGCTATGATAAAAAGGCTGTGTGCGGCTCCCTGCATCGGCATAGACGTATCCAAGGACGGTGCAAGGATGGCCTGCTCACGGGATAAGGATATTCTCTGGCTCGTTGCAACGGCTTCATCCCTGCCCATAGAAAACTCTTCTCTCGACGCTGTAACGGCGATGTTTTCGCTTTTTCTTCCGGAGGAATATGCACGTGTCCTAAAAAAAGGCGGGTGCGCTGTTGAGATAACCGTCGGCAACCGCCACCTTGCCGAGCTGAAAAAGATAATCTATGAAGAGGTCTTTGAACAGGACAAACACCCCGTACCCTGCGGCGGCAGCTTTTATGAAGCCGAATTCAAAGAGCATACCTTCAATATCGGACTCGACAATTCCGGTCTTCGTGATCTTTTGATGATGACTCCGCATTTCTGGCGTATCCGAAAAGAAAAGCGTGAGGCTCTTGAACAGACCGATCACCTTGACCTTACCGTTCAGTATCGGGTAAGAGTCCTTATAAAGAAATGAGGTCAACCATGAAAAAGAAACTTATCATCATCTCACTGATGACCGCCCTGATGCTTTCGGCAGGATGTACGCCTAATTATCAGACTGACGAAAAAGACGCTCCAAAGATCAACTCGGAAGACAGCGGCAAGGCGATCATCGTAACTCCCAGCGATACCGAACCTCTTGGAGATATTCGTATCGAGAGAAAAGAAGCGTCCGATCTTACAGTACCGGAAGGCTATATTTCGCTTGATGACGCAGTTGAACTGCTTTATAAATGCAACCGTGAGTATATGTACCTTCCCGAAAACGCAAATACCTATAAGGCATACTGCACCGGTATCGCTGACTATGAAAACAGCGACTACTATTCCATCTACCTTTATCTCGATGCGGGTGACGAGCGCATAACTGTCGGTACGGCATATCTTGTATCCTGCGACGGAAAAACCGTCCGCAAAAAAACATGGACAGGCGAGTTCACAAGCTTAAAATTGGACGGCTCAGCCTCTGACAAGGATCTGTCTGTCAGATTCCCCGATGCAAAGATCACTCCAAACGAGGCTCTCAAAATGATCGCAGAAAGAAAGCCGCTGCTGAAGCTTGAATTTCCTCTGGCTGATTATGTTTTTGAGATGAACGAGAACCTCTATGAGGCAGACGGAGCAATGTGCTATAACTTCACTCCAAAGATCGAATACACCGACCATATCAATCTTTTGGGCGGTTTCTTTGTAAACATTGACGGCTCTGCTGTATATTACTCACTGCCGGACACGGACGGACACTATATTGAAGTAAAATAAAATATATAAAGAGAAGGAGACAGCACTATGATAATCAAACCAAAAGTAAGAGGATTCATCTGTACAACGGCTCATCCGGACGGATGCAGGGCTATCGTAAAAGAGCAGATCGACTACATCAAGTCTCAGCCTCATGCCAACGGACCCAAAAAGGTACTCGTTATCGGCGCATCAATGGGATACGGTCTCGCTTCACGCATTACGGCAGCCTATTCCTTCGGCGCAGCAACACTTGGCGTTATCTTCGACAAGCCTGCGAGCGGCGCAAGAACGGCTTCCTCCGGCTGGTACAATACCGCTGCCTTTGAAAGCTTTGCTCACGAGGACGGTCTTTATGCAAAAACCGTAAACGGAGACGCCTATTCTCAGGAGATCAAGGACAAGGTCATATCCATCATAAAGAACGATCTCGGAAAAGTCGATATGGTAGTATACAGCCTTGCAGCTCCAAGAAGAACTATGGCTGACGGTACAACATACACCTCTGTATTAAAAACCGTCGGAGAACCCTATACAAACAAGACCATTGACCTCAAGAACCGTGTCGTCAGCAATATCACCGTTGAACCGGCAACCGAAGATGAGATCGCAGCTACCGTAAAGGTAATGGGCGGTGAAGACTGGAAAGCATGGATAGACGCTCTCAAAGAAGCCGATGCCATAGAAAGCGATGCCGTCACTGTCGCATATTCATATATCGGTCCTGACATCACTCATCCGATGTATGCAGACGGTTCTATCGGAAAGGCAAAGGACGATCTTTTTGCCGCATCAAAGCAGATAACCGCAGACGGCATAAAGGCATATATCTCCGTCAACAAGGCTCTTGTCACGCAGTCAAGCGCAGCTATACCGATCGTTCCGCTTTATATTTCCATTCTCTATAAAGTCATGAAAGCTCACGGAGTACACGAGGGATGTATCGAACAGATGTACAGGCTCATGAACCAGAAGCTCTACTGCGGAGATCCTGTCGTTGACAGCGAAAACCGCATAAGGCTTGACGATCTTGAAATGCAGGACGAGATACAGTCCGAAGTAAACGGCCTCTGGAGCACTATCACATCAGAGAATCTCGATACTCACGCAGACCTTGAAGGCTACTATGAAGACTTCTACAGGCTTTTCGGATTCGGTGCAAAGGGCATTGACTACGATGCCGAAACTGACCCGGAAGTAACTATAGACTTATAAAAATTACGGCTGATGCAGTTCATTCTGCACCAGCCGATTTTAGTTATTTCAAAAATATATGCAGCGTCAGAGTCTGTTTGGGAAATCACTGGAAGAAGCAAAGGATTTAAAGCCGTCCACAAGCTCCCGTATGAATTTGGCTGTCGCTTCCGGAGAATGTTTCATGCCCGTCCTTACCCATTTTGTGACAGACCCCGAAACGCCGTATGAAAGAAACTCCGCAATAAACTGCTTGTCATCATCATTTATCGCATAGCCGTCCGTAAAATGATCTATAACATCGCTCATCACATCAGTAACGGCATTGAACAGGAACTGTCTGAACTCATCTCCGTGAGCCGTATTGAAAGCGTTTGAATAAAACTTTGCATTGTCCCTGATAGCATACAAAATATCCAAAAGCTTGTCGTTCCAGTTGTCTATGGTCAGACCCTCAGTGAACGGGACAATTATCTCGTTGTAAAGTATCCAGTTGAGAAGATCATACTTATCCTGAAAATGATAATAAAAAGTCTGGCGGTTAAGTCCGCAATAATCGGTAATATCCGTTATCGTGATCTTTTCAAAGCTCTTTTTTTCCATGACAGCCTTAAAGCCGTCAGCAATCACCTTTTTTGTAAGTACAGATTCTGCCATGACACCCTCCACGCAAACTGATTGTTATTAATTATACCATAACATTTCAAAAATCTCAACCCGTCCATGCTGTTAAACACAGAGACACAGCAGCACCATCCAGCACTGTTGTGTCCCCAAAGGCTCAGTTATGAGCCGCTTTCTCTTTTTTTGATCTTGTCGAAGAAGCTGCTGCGCTTCTGATAGTTTGTAGTGCCGCTGACCTCATCGAACTGTTTGAGTATCTCCTTCTGTTTTGAAGAAAGATTTCTCGGCACCTCAATGGTTATTTTTACATACTGGTCGCCTCTGCCCTTCATGTTGAGGTGCTGTATACCCTTTTCCTTGAGCTTAAAAATATCTCCGGGCTGAGTTCCGGGATGGACTTTATAGCTGACCTTGCCGTCAAGTGTGGGGACAACGATCTCATGTCCGAGAGCCGCCTGTGCGAAAGTTATCGGTATCTCGCACCATACATCATCGCCCTTACGCTCAAACAGCTCATGCTTCTTGACATTTACATATATATTCAGGTCTCCTGCAGGGCCGCCGTTATAACCGCTGTGGCCTCGTCCGCTTATGTTTATGACCTGATCCTGATTGATACCCGCAGGTATATTTACAGAGATAGTCTTTGATGAACGGATACGGCCCGCACCGGAACAGGTAGGACAAGGCTTTTCGATGATCTTGCCCTTACCTCGGCACTTATCGCAGGTCTGAGATGTATGGACAATGCCGAATGGAGTACGTTTCTGTACAGTTACCTGACCCGTACCGTTACAGTTCGGGCAGGGCTTGAGCTGTGTACCTTTTGCCGCACCCGTACCGCTGCAGTCCTTGCAGGCATCAACGTTCTGATATGTGACATCTTTTTTACAGCCCATAGCGGCTTCTTCAAAGGAAATAGTGACCGAAGCCTCAACATCAGAGCCTCTTCTCGGGGCATTCTGATTTCTGCCGCCTCTTCCGCCGCCGAAGCCGCCGAAAAAGCTGTTGAAGATATCCCCGATATCAATATCTCCGCCGAAGGGATTTCCGCCGCCGAAGCCTGAGAAGTTAGGGTCAACGCCTGCAAAGCCGAATTTATCGTACCTTGCACGTTTATCCTTATCGGAGAGGACTTCATAAGCCTCATTGACTTCCTTGAATTTTGCCTCAGCTTCTTTATCGCCGGGGTTAAGGTCAGGATGATATTTTTTTGCCTGTTTACGGTATGCTTTTTTTATTTCATCATCTGAGGCACCCCTCTGAACTTCAAGCACCTCATAAAAATCTCTTTTATTCTCTGCCAACAAAAATCCCCCCCGGCGGCAAGCTGCCGCCCCCTACTTTAAAACGCAGACAATTTTATAACGTGCGTCCGCGTCACGACCCTCACGGGTCGTTTTGGCTGTTTCCTTTCACGTCTGGCGGTGTTCCTCTACATTTGATTCTTTATCGCCGCAGCACAACATTTTCGCATCGGAAAGAGCTGAGCGCAAAGTCGGCACCGGCAGCTTGCCGGCGCCGCTGCCCTTAGCGGGCTTTAGGCTGCTTCCTTTAATATGTTTAGTTTATCCTTCTTTTAAGCTTTCCCGCACCTGCTTTTTGTATGAACATCCGGTCTGTGGCAGAAACTCCACACTCCACACTAAACACTAAACACTAAAGGGGCGATCAGTCAACATCGGTGTAGTCTGCGTTATAAACGCCGTTGTCGCCCTGAGGAGCCTGATTCTGTGCAGCGCCCTGTGCGGCAGCATCCTGATAGAGCTTCTCCGATACTGCATACATATCCTTCTGCAGCTCGTCCTTTGCGGTCTGGATGTCGTCAATATTGTTTCTGGAAAGTGCAGCCTTTACAGCAGCAACTTTGTTGTTGAGGTTGTCCTTGTCGGAATCAGAGATATGCTCGCCGTTCTCGTTGATGAGCTTTTCAACAGCATAAACAAGGTTTTCGGCATCGTTCTTCTTGTCTACCTCTTCTCTGCGCTTCTTATCCTCAGCAGCATAGGACTCAGCCTCATGGATAGCCTTGTCGATATCGTCCTTGCTCATGTTGGTGTTGGATGTGATAGTGATGTGCTGTTCTCTGCCTGTGCCAAGATCCTTTGCAGACACGTTAACGATACCGTTAGCGTCGATATCAAACGTTACCTCGATCTGCGGAACGCCTCTCATAGCGGGAGCGATACCGTCAAGCTTGAACAGACCAAGCTGCTTGTTGTCTCTTGCAAATTCACGCTCACCCTGAAGAACGTTGACTTCGACCTGAGTCTGGTTGTCGGCTGCGGTCGAGAAGATCTGGCTCTTCTTTGTGGGGATAGTTGTATTTCTTTCGATGATCTTTGTCATGATTCCGCCCTGTGTCTCAACGCCGAGTGAAAGCGGAGTAACGTCAAGAAGGAGAAGACCCTGAACATCGCCGCCGAGAACGCCTGCCTGAATAGCAGCACCGATAGCAACGCACTCATCCGGGTTGATACCCTTGAAGGGCTCCTTGCCGATAAGACCCTTTACTGCATCCTGAACAGCAGGGATCCTTGAAGAACCGCCGACCATGAGAACCTTGTCGATCTCGCTGATCTTAAGACCTGAATCAGCAAGTGCCTGACGTACAGGACCCATTGTCTTTTCTACGAGGTCGGATGTCAGTTCGTTGAACTTAGCTCTTGTGAGTGTATAGTCAAGGTGCTTAGGACCTGTTGCATCTGCTGTGATGAAAGGAATGTTGATCTGAGCTGTTGTAATGCCTGAAAGCTCGATCTTAGCCTTTTCAGCCTCGTCCTTAAGACGCTGCATAGCCGTCTTGTCGCCTGAAAGGTCGATGCCTGTATCGCTCTTGAAGCTCTGTACGAGCCAGTCAATGATCTTCTGGTCGAAGTCGTCGCCGCCGAGACGGTTGTTGCCTGCTGTTGCAAGAACCTCCTGAACGCCGTCACCCATCTCGATGATAGACACATCGAATGTACCGCCGCCGAGGTCATAAACCATTACCTTCTGGTCGTTTTCCTTGTCAACGCCGTATGAAAGAGCAGCAGCCGTAGGCTCATTGATGATACGCTTTACATCAAGACCTGCGATACGGCCTGCGTCCTTAGTAGCCTGACGCTGTGAGTCTGTGAAGTACGCAGGAACTGTGATAACAGCCTGAGTTACAGGCTCGCCGAGATAAGCCTCAGCATCCTTCTTGAGCTTTGTAAGGATCATAGCGGAAATTTCCTGAGGAGTATATTCCTTTGCATTGATCTTTACTTTGTAGGATGTGCCCATCTGTCTCTTGATAGAGGCGATAGTGTGGTCGGGGTTAGAAACAGCCTGACGCTTTGCTACCTGACCAACAAGTCTTTCACCGTTCTTTGCAAATGCAACAACGGAAGGAGTTGTTCTTGAACCTTCGGCGTTTGCGATAACTACAGGCTCGCCGCCTTCAATAACTGCTACACAGGAGTTAGTTGTACCAAGGTCAATACCAATTGTCTTTGCCATAATAAATTACCTCCAATAATATTATTCAAAATCATTAATACGGTTACTGTCCGTTTGATATCTGCACCATAGCGTGACGTATGATCTTATCACCGATCATATAGCCCTTCTGATATACAGAAGCGATGTGATCCTCTTCTATTTCAGGATCGTCAACCCTTGAAATAGCGTTATGATAAGCGGGATCAAACTTATCTCCTCTTTCTCCGAATTCCTTTACACGAAGCTTTTCAAATGTACCGTCGATCTTCTTCTGGATAAGCTCAAGACCCTGTCTGAACTGTTCGGGCATATTCTGTCCGGCATCAAGTGCAAGTGCGAAGTTATCCACAACAGGAAGGAATGCTTCGACTGCTGTTGAAACTGCATTGTCATAAGCGGCAAGCTTTTCTTTTTCGGTGCGCTTACGGTAGTTGTCATACTCGGCAGCCATTCTGAGGAACTGATCCTTCTGGGTCTCATATTCTTTTTTGAGTGCATCAAGTTCCTGTTTCAGTGCAAGATATTCCTCAGGTATGACGGACTGTATATCCATATTTTCACCGTCCTGAGCATCCGCACCGTTTACGGTATCGAAATCTTCGTTCTGCTCTTCCGGCTGAACAGCACCGGAATCTGCAGTTTTTTTCTTTGACATCGCAATCTCTCCTTTCTTTGATCTGTCATTATGCGTCAAGCAGCTCGGACAAAAACTCTCCGACAACGTCGGCAACATATCCGAGCGTGGAAATTATCTTTGGATAATTCATTCTCAGCGGTCCGATAAGTGCCAGCGTACCGGAACATTCTGGAGCCGCAGTATATTGTGCAGCGATAATACTCAGGCTGCTCAGTGCAGGATGATGAAGCTCACTTCCTATAAGGACTCCCGCTCCTTTTCCTGCCGCAGTGATGAGCTTTGAAAGCTCGCCTGTTTTTTCAAGAAGCTCCATGACCTTTTTTCCGTCCTCAGACGCAAGCTCCGGCATCGAAAACAGATTTGACTGTCCTCTTATCGCCGTTCCGTCAACGGAAGCTTCCTTTGCCGCCTCGCTCACAGCAAGCAGCACAGACGGCATCATTATAGACATTTCTCCAAGCGATATCGCCGTTGTCTGGATGAAAGCAGGAGTAATGGATGTTACGAGCCTTCCGGACAATCTTTCGTTGATCGCCCTGTCGAACATTTCAAGAAGCGACGGAGTTATCATATAATCGCACCGGAACAGCTTTGTTTTTACTGTTCCGAGAGAAGTTATCAGCACGACCATCGCAGTATAGCTGCCTGTGCGGACAAATCTGATCTGTCTTATCACCGCATTATCTCCCGGAGGAGAAGCCGCAAACGCAGCACAGCCGGTTATCTTTGAAAGAACTTCGGCTGCCGTTTCAAGCAGACTTTCGGGCGTATCCGCACCAAGATCAAGACTGTTTCTTATTGCCGCCTGTTCCTTTTTGTTGAGCGGCTCAGGCTTCATAAGCTCATCAAGGTAAACACGGTATCCGAGTTCTGTCGGGACTCTGCCGGATGAAGTATGGGGCTGTTCAAGAAGTCCCAAATTTGAAAGCTCCGCCATATCGTTCCTGACAGTTGCCGATGACACATTAAAATCAAGGACATCGCATACCGCCTTTGAACCGATAGGATCGCCGGTTTTGATGTACGCTTCAACTACCGCTTCAAGAATTTTCATTTTTCTCTTAGTCGGTTCCATATCAGCCACCTCTCAGTTAGCACTCTATCATGTCGAGTGCTAATCTATTAATAATTTACCATTATCTTATCCGATTGTCAAGACCTTTATTCCTTTTTTCAGCATTTTTGATACGGCTTTTTATTACTTTAGGCAGAAATAAGTAATATATCTCCTATCCTCACGCTGATAAGGGTATTATTTTTCTCATATCAGATTTTATTGTTTATTTCACATTCCAAAATCAAATAAATATACGAAAATAATTCCAAATCTTTCCTCCTTTGTTGAAAATTCAAAAAAAACAATGTATAATATGTAACGCAGGATACACAATTTCAAATCGGTCAGAGGAGAATAATAATGAAGATCATCAATACCAATTGCACTAATTGCGGTGCTCCACTTGAAGTTTATGAAAACACAAAATATATCAAGTGTAAATTCTGCGGAAACACATTTTTATATGACGATGGAGTACAACACATAAAATATGACAACGCAGAAGAAGCCGGTTACTTATTTGAAAAAGGCAGGCAACGTGCTAAGAACGAATTTAAGCAGGACAATCAGCCTTCCCGCATTCAGATTCCTGTCGATCAAAAACAAAGTTCTGTCACCCAAAATAAAGTTTCAAACAAAAAAATATGGTTGTGGGTACTTGGATGGATTATTATTTTTCCACTTCCTCTTACTATAATTATGCTCAGAAACAAGAAAATGAACAAAGCTGTGAAATATGGAATCATTGCTCTTGCTTGGATCATTTACATAGCCATCGGATTATCAGGATCGGTCAACAGCAGCGATAAATCCGGCAGCACGTCCGGCTCCATAAGCTCATCCTCGTCAACAGGCAACACTGCCGCTTATGACAGCTCGAAGCCCCTTGTCGGCAAGTTTGAAGCAGCGGGATTTTCCGGCTTGTTCTATACCTTCAACGAGGACGGTACAGGCGAGTATGAACTTCTCGGCGAAGTCATAAAGCTCAATTACTCCATAAAGGACGGCAAGCTCGTTATCGAATTCCATTCAGACGAAATGGGAACAATGACCGTTGATTATAAGATAGACGAAACAAAGCTCAGCATGAAGGACATCACCGGCAGCTATGTTGATTACATAAGAAAATAATATACCGCACAAAAAAGGCACATCCTCAGACAATGAGAATGTGCCTTTTATCACATTGAAATATTATTCATTCATTACTTCTCTGTACATATTGATGTACTCTGTAGCGGAACGTGTCCAGCTGTTATCAGACCTCATAGCACGCTTGACAAGAATCTCCCAGCCGTCATGCTGCCAGTAGCCGGCAATAGCACGGCGTATGCAGGCAAGCATATCCATTGCATCGTAGTTGCGGAAGGTAAATCCGTTTCCGTCGCCTGTGCCGCTGTCCTTTATGGAGTCACGCAGACCGCCGACCTCTCTGACGATCGGAATAGTACCGTATCTGAGGGCGATCATCTGTGAAAGTCCGCAGGGTTCCGACTTTGACGGCATGAGGAACATATCCGCACCTGCATAGATCTTTCTTGAAAGCTCAGGGATAAATCCATGACAAGCGCAAAGCCTTCCGGGATATCTGTCGTTCATGGAACGGAAGAAGCTCTCATACTCCCAGTCGCCGGAACCCAGAATGATAAACTGAACATACTCTTCACGCATAAGCTGATCGAGAGCATCCTTTACAAGATCAAGTCCCTTGTGGGCAACGAGTCTTGTTACCATAGCGATTATCGGAACTTCGGCATTCTGTTCAAGTCCTAAACGTTCCTGAAGCCTCTGTTTGCAAACCGCCTTGCCGGAAAGGTCATCAGCCGTAAAATGCTCATAGAGCTGGATATCTGTTGCAGGGTTGTAAGAGGTGTTGTCGATACCGTTAAGTATGCCTCTTATCTTCCATGCTCTTGCGTTCAGTATCGGGTCAAGTCCGTGTGAGAACCACGGGTCTCTTATCTCCCACGAGTAGCTTGGGCTTACTGTCGTGACACGGTTAGCTGTTTCAATAGCACCCTTCATGAAATTGATGCAGCCGTCCCAATCAAGAACAGACCGGCTCTGCGGTGGGATGCCGACGACCTCTTCATAGAGTTCGGGACCGTATTTGCCCTGATACTGGATATTGTGGATAGTAAAAATAGTCTTGATGCCCCAATACCATTCGTTCTTTGAGTAGAACAGATTGTAGAATGTCGGCACAAGAGCCGTCTGCCAGTCGTTGCAGTGGATTATATCGGGTTTAAAATCAATATACGGAAGCATTTCAAGCACAGCTCTTGAGAAAAATGCAAATCTCTCCGCATCATCATAATGGCCGTACAAGCCCTGACGCTTGAAATAGTACTGGTTGTCCAGGAAATAATAGATGACACCGTTATATCTTGTTTCAAAAATACCGCAGTACTGTCTTCTCCATGAAACAGGTACAGAAAAGCTCGTAACAAATCTCAGGTTATCCTTCAGTGACTGAGGTATGTCCTCATAATACGGCATTACGATGCGGCAGCCGATCAAGCGCTGACGCAGAGCGTGAGGCAATGCGCCTGAAACATCTGCCAGTCCGCCCGAAGCCGCAAATGGCTGAGCCTCACTCGTTACAAACAGACACTTCATATTAACACCTCCGGTTTTGCGAAAAGTTTTGTCTTGAACATCCGCCGCACACTATGCAGTCATTTGCGGCGGATATTTTTGTTTTATACAATGCTGAGCTTGCTTATATAGACAGGATATGAAGGCTGACCTGCGAGAGTCTTGTCGTCACGGATGACAACATCCTTATCAACAACAACATAGCTCATGCTGCAGTTTGCGCCGACCTTTGTATCCTGCATGATAACGCAGTTTGAAACCTTTGTTCCCTTGCCGATATGAACACCCTTGAAGAGTATGCAGTTTTCAACTTCGCCCTCGATGTTGCATCCGTTGCCGATAAGGGAGTTGGATACCTTAGAGCCAAGACCGTATTTTGTGGGCATATCGTCTCTTACCTTTGTATATACGGGACGTGAAGCGTTGAAGAGATCATCACGGACATCCTTTTCCTTCAGAGCCATATTAGCGTTGAAGTAGTCGCTCATGCAGGTAATGACAGGAGCGAAGCCCTTGAACTCATAGCCGTACATATTAAGGTTCTTATATTCTGCCTGAATGATATCACGCTTGAAGCTCATTGTATTCTTGCCGATGCACTTATTGACAAGATCCATAAGGAGCTCACGCTTGAGGAGCATCATATTCATATAGAAGCTGCAGCTTCCGTTGATGGAGGGAGCTACAAGAACATCTGTTACCTTGCCCTTTGCGTCAAAGGAGAACACTGTCGGCTCCTGAATTTTTGCAGGAAGAACATCACGCTTATAGACAACAGTGATATCAGCGTTGGTTTCGAGGTGCTTTTCAAAGACCTTCTGATAGTCGATATTGCAGATAACATCGCAGTCAGAGATCATAACATACTCTTCGCTGGAGTTTTTGAGGAAGGGCATGATAGCGTTGAAGGTCTTTACACGGTTTGCATAGTCATTCGGATCCATAAAAGGAGGAAGGATGAACAGACCGTTGCGCTGTCTTGAAAGATCCCACGCCTTGCCTGCGCCGAGATGATCGGTAAGGCTCTGGTAGTTGCTCTTTGTGATGACTGCGACCTTGTTGATGCCCGAATTTACCATATTGGAAAGCGGGAAGTCGATCAGGCGGTATCTGCCGCCGAAAGGTACGGCACCCATTGTTCTCAGCTCAGTAAGCTGGCTGATAAGATTCTCATGCAGATTAGAGAAGATTATTCCCATTACATTATTTCCACGCATGATCATTCAACCCCCTCTACATCTTTTGCGACCATTTCTTTTGGTTCGATCTTTGCGCCTGCGCCGATCCTGAGGTTATCGCCGATAACAGCGATGCCCCACTTGTCTTTATCTTCTATATCCTCAGGACGAGCGCCGACTACAGCGTTCTTTCCGATGACCGTATTTTCTGAAACTATAGCATACTGTACAACAGCGCCCTCTTCAATTACAGAACCGGGCATGATGATAGAATCCTGTACAACAGCGCCGGGCTTTACAACGACGTTGGAGAACAGTACGGAGAAGTCTACCTTACCGCTGATGTCGCAGCCGTCTGCGATCATTGAATTCTGTACCATAGCTCCGTCTGCGATATACTGCGGCGGAACAACGGGATTTCTTGAATAGATCTTCCAGCTCTCATCGCTGAGGTCGAGCGGGATATTCGGGTCAAGAAGATCCATATTAGCTTCCCAGAGGCTGTCGATAGTTCCGACATCCTTCCAGTAGCCCTGGAACTGATATGCGAACATTCTCTGTCCGTCCTCAAGCATCTTGGGGAGTACATCCTTACCGAAGTCATGCTCTGAGCCTTCTGTATCTTCATCTTCGATGAGGTATTTTCTGAGCTTATCCCAGCTGAATACATAGATACCCATTGAAGCGTTTGTGCTCTTCGGATGTGCGGGCTTCTCCTCGAACTCATAGATAGAGCCGTCGGGGTTGGTATTCATAATACCGAATCTTGACGCTTCCTCAAGCGGAACATCGATAACCGCAATTGTGCAGTCTGCGTTATGCTCTGCATGGAAAGAAATCATTTTCGAGTAATCCATTTTGTAAATGTGGTCGCCTGAAAGAATAAGAACATACTCGGGATCGTAACGCTCAATGAAATTGATATTCTGATAAATAGCATTCGCCGTACCCGAATACCAGTTAGCACCGTCCTTTTGCTCATACGGTGAAAGGATATGTACACCTGCATTCTCGTTATCGAGATCCCACGGCTGACC
>DBWG01000052.1 GCA_002308635.1 Ruminococcaceae bacterium UBA1244
GTCAGGGTAAACATCGGCAATTTGAAAAGCGATTTTGACTCTGTTACCGTATCTGAAAGTGTGTTTGATGAAACCGAGTTTGACAGTACGGTAAACGGCAAGTATATGTCAAAAAGCGGCACTGAAGCAATTATCAGCGGCGGCATATATGGTGCTATTACGGTTCATACAGGCGAAAAGTACAAGATTAAGGCGGAAGTTGGCGTCAACATAAGAACGTATGTTATCAAAAATGCCACCGGCATTGTAACAAGATATGCAGATGCAGAAACATTCAATACAAGACACAACTATGATGTTGAAATAACCGTTTCTTCCTCAGAAGACGGCGGGACATTGTATGTTTCGTCCATATCGGCAGATTATTTCGGATTAAAAAAAGAACAGATAAATTATGTCATCAATCGTCAAAAAATACCTGATTTCCCTGTCAATCCGCTGAATGGAAAGACAGCCGTTTTTGACGGTGACAGCATTTGTGCCGGCCTGTCTGTCGGCTCAAGTGATCCTACCTATGGTTACGGCTGGGCTGGAAGAATCGGAACTAAAAACAACATGACATGGGAAAATTATGGTGTCAGCGGCGGTACTGTTGCCAGTGATACCTACAACTGGACATTTGTATCCGCCGAAAACATTGACTATACTTCCGGCACCGTCTATTACAGGCGCGTGGGATCCTCCGCTTCCGGAACGGACACGATATACGTTGAAGCTCCCGAAAGCTCGTGGGACGGCACATCGGGACTGTATGTCAGAGGCAGTGCGAGGCACTGGGAATCCACGGATGTTGACACTATGTATAACGAATATCCCAATGCAGACTATGTGATATTAGAATCCTGTCTGAATGACGGCTTCAACGGCGTGCCGAAAGGTACTGTCAGTGCGGACGATTTCTCCCCGCAATCAACAACTACCTTCGCCGGTGCAATGGAATATATGATCGACCGTGCATTAACGCTATTCCCGAATGCGAAAATCGGCGTTATCATTCCACACCGCCCCAATGCCAATAATCTGAATGATTATCATGAAATAACCAGAAGTGTTTGTAAAAAATGGGGTATCCCTTATATCGACCTTCATTACGGCAGCGGCCTTTGTGTTAAAAATCCTACACAGAAAGCCGTCATGTTTGCAGATAACACACATCTGACTGCGGCAGGATATGACATGATAACAGACAAGATAGAAGCCTGGATGAAGGCACTATGAGCACTATGATAGGAGCTGAAACGATGGAAAAAGCAGAGGGAATAACCATACAAGCGGTGCTTTCTTAGGCGCTTGCAGATATATGTAGTAAAGCGGATTCACCTCAAAGCAACATTCAATACAAATTTGTCGAATCGCTCAAAAATAATATAACAAGCATTTTCAAACATTCACTTTGTGATTTGCATATGTCTCTGTTTTTAATAAATTTGCTATTTGATCATTGATATTATTACCATATTATGGTAATATAATAGTGCAAAAAACAATTTCTGGGGGAACAGTAATGAATAATATGTTAAAAATACTTATTGCAGAGGAAAACAGTGAAATATTCAAAACAAAGCAGGATGTATTTGAACAAAACGAATTTCAGGCATACTTTTGTCCTAAAAACGGAAACATCGTTATAGAAAAGATCAAAAGCATTGAACCTGACGTTGTTCTTATGAATATGTTTATGAGCGGTCTGGATGGTATCGCAGTAATGAAAGCTGTAAGAGGATCATACGGACAGGAAAGTCCGGTTTTTGTGATAATGTCTGATTCTGAAGATAACCTGCTGCAAAAAGAAGCTTTTAGGGCTGGTGCATGTTATTATGCAATAAAACCGTTCAGGACAGAATATCTGCTTGAAAGAATAACCGAAATTATATCAGGCAACGAAAAACCTTTGATTAGCGGTAATCTATACAGCATGGACAGCGAACTTGAGGTTTTAATAACCTCAATTCTTCATCAGATAGGCGTGCCGGCACATATAAAAGGCTACTATTATCTCAGAAGCTCCATTATATTAGCTGTAAAGCATCCGGAGATAATAAACGCCGTTACTAAGAAGCTTTATCCTGCAATTGCTTCAAAATACGATACTACACCCTCTCGTGTAGAACGTACAATTCGTCATTCAATAGAGGTGGCATGGAACAGAGGTGACGTAGATGTACTTGATTCATACTTTGGATACACGATCAACAGCAGCAGAGGTAAGCCTACGAACAGCGAGTTTATTGCAATGCTTTCAGACAGGATCAGACTGAAAAACAATCTTGCCGCATGAATGCTATACTGTATAAAAATACAAACCGGCCAGCACAAACTTTTTTTGCGCTGGCCGGTTTTTTGCGTTTTGCTTGGGAATATTTTGCGTTTTGCTTGGGAAGCGACACAGGCTCACACCATCACCGCAGACGAAAATGTAACTATCGACTACGGCACAGCAACAGACATATATAGTGTCAGCGGTATCACGGCTTACGGCACAGGTCTTGCTTATAACGGCAATTTCTATGCAGGCGAGGGCGATGAAGTGACGCTCACACTTGACAACACTCCGCCGACAGGCTACAAATTAAAGAACTATACCGTTGATCACGGAACGCTGAACGGCAATATCCTGACCATGCCTAATGAAAGTGTGAAAGCGGGTGCGGTGTTCGACCCCATCACCTATACGGTAGCTTTTGATAAGAACCACAGCGATGCGTCAGGCACTATGAACGCTCAGCACTTTACCTATAATGAATCCCGGAATCTGACCGAAAACGGCTTTACTGCCCCGAAGGATCATCGTTTTGCAGGCTGGGCAACCTCTCCTGACGGTACTGCCGAATATGGCAACGGTGCTGAAGTGAAAAACCTGACTGCCGCAGACGGCAATGAAGTACCTGTTAACGATAATAAGTTCACCATGCCTGACGGAGATGTTACCGTGAGTGCAGCGTTTGACAATTCGGATGAGTGCGCTTTTGATGAGGAAACAGGAACGCTCCATCTGCGTGGAAATGTGGATAAATCAGATGTTCAGCAATACAAAGATAAGGCTGTATACGTTGTTGCCGAAGAAGGCACTGTTCTTCCTGAGGACTGCGGTGCCATGTTTGACACATTTAAAAAGGTGCAAAGTATTGATCTGAAAAAAGCCGATACATCTGCTGTTACGAATATGAGCTTTATGTTCTCCGGCTGCGAAAAGCTTGCCAAACTTGATATCAGCAGCTTTGATACATCTGATGTTATGTTTATGAACTCTATGTTCGCCAACTGCATGGGTCTTACCACAATATATGTTTCGGATAATTGGAATATACGAGCATTTTGTGATTCACAAGGAATGTTTGAAAATTGCGGTGAACTTGTGGGCGGCAACCAAACACGTTGGGATAACAGCTATACCGATGCTCTTTATGCCGTTATTGACGGCAAGGACGAACAGCCCGGCTACCTGACAAGCGCTGAAAATCTTTATGCATTGCGCCTGCCTGATAATATGGAGATTGTTTTCGTTATGCCGTCGGAAAATAAAGTCGGCGGCAGATACCTTCGCAATACGGAGGTATCATTCAAAGCCAAAGAATACTATAA
>DBWG01000012.1:0-2487 GCA_002308635.1 Ruminococcaceae bacterium UBA1244
TCCATAACGATGAACTTGTCTTTGGGTGAACGTCCGGTATAGATGCCTGTCATTACGTTTACAGCGCCAAGCTCTGTTACCTGACCCTTTTCGTAGCCTTCGAGTGAAGGATCTGTCTCATCCTTGAAAAGCTGTTCATAAGAAGGATTATAAACAATTTCCTTCACGTCGGAGATGCCGTATTTTGTCATATCTATCTTTGCCATAGCTATGCCCCTTTTCTTTAAAATTCACCTATATCATACACTATAATCATCCCGTTTGTCAATATCAGAGCAAAATATCAGTTGATTATTACAGTTTTTTTCATCATAATCAAAGAGTTCAGTGATTATTATATAAATACAAAAAAACGTCCGGAGTCTTTCTTTCTCAGTAAAAACTCCGGAACGTGCATAGATATCTTTGACAGAACACATTATGACCGTTTGACGTCAGGCAGGTCATGGACGCATTTTTGAATAATGCGGGACAGGAAATTTCAATATCCGTTCAGGTTCAGTCCTCATTTACAATATATATCTGAGGCAGAGACTCGTCCTCGATATAATAGCCGTCATAGTCTGTCACTGTGACAGAGGTATCCTGACCGGAAGAAATATTATAGACCAGCTTATACTTGTCCGACATCTCAGACGCAGAATTGCAGGTCAGCACTATGGAACTGTGACCCTCTCTCAATGCGCTGAAATAATAAACATCCTTTTCTGATCCGCTCGTATCGCATATGTCGAGCTGGACCGCACCTGTACCGCTGATATCTACCTTCCAGCGGTAGCCTATACCTGCCTTGCCGACTGCAAGGGCAAAAGAAGTTTTCTGCTGTACGGGCTTGGGGATATCCTTTTCAATATAGCTGCCGGAAGATGAATCCACCTTAAAGTTAAGGGTCTTGTCAACGGTTATCTCATATTCGAGGGCATATTCAGTACCGCCGTATGTATTATAGACAAGTCTGAGGCTTGTTTTGCCTGCTGAGACAGTCCTGAACTTATATTCCATAAGTACATACATTTTGAGCTGCTGGATCTCTGTTGACTTCTGTTTTACGGAATAGCTGAGGATACCATCATCAGAAAAGCTGCATCTCCAGAAATACGGTGAAGATATCGGGGCTTTTACGGTAACAGTGAACTCTGTCGGGATCTTTGTATTGATCTCCGCAACTGTAAGTGTGAAATATTTCTTCTTGATCTGATCGTTTTTATCCTTGACCTTGATGCAAACATCATAAGTACCGAGTTCCTTCGGACGCCACTTGATGGAATCGGCTGCTCCGTAGTTGCCGAGTACCTCCCATTTGTCGCTGTAGGATTCCTTATAGAAGAAGCCGTACTGAGTACCGCCGTCTCCTCCGTGAGATTTGCCCAAAAGCTCCACAGAATCGCCGATCTGTATAAATGAGCTGCTGACGATGGAATCGTTGAAGATCTCACGTGTTACGGTGACCTTGATAGCCTTGCGGTAGGACGACAGACCATAGCGCACCTTTACGATGATCTCATATTCGCCCGATTCCTCAGGTATCCAATAACAGACACGGTTGCTGCTGTAGCCCTGAAGCTTTTCTGTGGAGAAGAGGTCTTCCCTGACAAAAAAAGAATACTGGCAAAAATCAGGGTCAACACCTTCTACTGAGCCAAAGATAGTAACAGTTTCTCCGACAAAGACCTTATCGGAGCTGACTGACGAAGTGTTTTCTACAGTACGAAAAGACTCCTTGAGAGTTTCAAAGAAGATATCTATGATATCATCCGCCGCACCGACAGGAGCTGCCATACTGAAAGCTGCCAAAACTGCAAGGACCGAACAGATCATTTTCCTTCTGAACGCTTTAAATTTTTTCAACTCGCCGCCTCCTAAAATAGTGTGCTTGAGTTATTTTTATCATAGAAAACAGCATCTGTCAATATTCGTCCGAAAAATTGACAGATGCTGAAAATAATTTTATAAAATTTGTGGTTTTTTTGTATATTTTTTACTCATCAATTTTTGAAAGTATAATATCACTGACCTTTGCAAGTGCATCATCGATAAGACTGATATCACCTACACCCGCCATAGCTCTTTCGGGCTTTCCGCCGCCTTTTCCTCCGACAAGAGCAGCGATCTCCTTGATGAGCTTTCCTGCGTGGAGACCCTTTGCCTGAGCGTCCTTTCCGCAGACAACAGCAAGGTTTGCCTTATCGCCGTCGATGCCGAACAGAACAGCAGCGCTCTTTGGTGCGCTGTCGAGCAGTCTGTCGCACATCGTCTTGAGCATTGCGGAATTTGTTCCGTCAAACTTGCCCTTTACTATCCTTACTCCCTTTTCTATGGTTGAAACCGAGAAGAGATTATCAAGTGAAAGTGCAGATATCTTTGAGTTGAGACGGTCGATCTCTCTGTCCTTTTCTTTAAGCTCATTTGCAGCAGCAGCACAGGCTGATGAAAGATTTGCGGCATTTGTTACTTTGAGAGCCTTCATGCACTCTCCTGTGACAGCAG
>DBWG01000012.1:2642-2839 GCA_002308635.1 Ruminococcaceae bacterium UBA1244
TTTTCACCGAAGAGAGCCATAGCGCCGAGCTTCTTTGCTTCTTCGATCTTCATTTCCTTTGTAACGACATCAACTGCGGAGAATATCTCCTGATTTACGAGAGATTCGATCTCCTTGAGTTCTTCTGTTGTGAGTGCCGAGAAATGTGTGAAGTCAAAACGGAGCTTTTCGCTGTCAACAAGCTGACCTGCCTGCTC
>DBWG01000012.1:2852-3063 GCA_002308635.1 Ruminococcaceae bacterium UBA1244
CCGAGTACCTTTCTGAGTGCAGCCTGGAGAAGATGAGCCGCTGTATGGTTGCGCATTATTGCATAGCGGTTTTCTTTGTTGACCTCAGCCTTTACGGTCTGTCCGGCTTCGACAGTTCCTTCCTTTATAAAGCAGCGGTGCATATAGATGCCGTTATGATCCTTTACTGTGTCAAGCACTTCAAGCTTTACGCCATCGGCTGTGATAAGTC
>DBWG01000012.1:3081-3303 GCA_002308635.1 Ruminococcaceae bacterium UBA1244
ATAGAACGGAGTTTTATCGAGAACAACTACAACATCATCGCCTGTTCCGCCGAACTCTACCTTCTCTCCGTCAAGAACGATAGCGAGTATCTTAGACTCAGAAACAAGCTCCGTATATCCGATAAACTCAGTCTTTCCGATATTTCCGAAGTCAACGCTGTCACTGAGCCATGCGTCTGCACCCGCATTCTTGCGGGCATTCTTTGCTCTTATTTTCTGCTC
>DBWG01000012.1:3362-3484 GCA_002308635.1 Ruminococcaceae bacterium UBA1244
AGGTCTATCGGGAAGCCGAATGTATCGTTGAGCCTGAAAGCATCCTCGCCTGAAATGCGGTTTGTTTCTGACTTTTTGATGATATCGTCAAGAAGCGCAAAGCCCTGATCGAGAGTTCTGCC
>DBWG01000121.1 GCA_002308635.1 Ruminococcaceae bacterium UBA1244
TACTTTTTCGTAAACCATATCTTCATCTCCAACATTTTTTTCTAATTATACCACATCTGCTTTCTTTATTAAACTATTTTGCGACATTACCATGTCATTCCCTTTTTTGACGGTATCGTTCGACTTATCAGCAATGCGCCTTTTTTTGTTTGCCATAAATCAGCTTTCCTCTACATACGTTTTAAAAAAATAACTCTTCATAGTATCTCTGGATATAGTGTGA
This sequence comes from Ruminococcaceae bacterium UBA1244, assembly GCA_002308635.1. Lineage (GTDB taxonomy): Bacteria > Bacillota > Clostridia > Oscillospirales > Acutalibacteraceae > UBA1213. Next base: position 224 of record DBWG01000121.1, read on the forward strand.
TTGAGTGATTGACCGTTATTGGTTGCTTCAAGCCAAGGCTCTTCTTTGTGTGTTTTATTTCTCAGTGCCCAAGCACTGTAAGCGCCAAAGACCTGAAATACCTGTTCCAAACACTCATTATCCTCATCAGAAAATTTATCCGATACATCATCTTCTTCATCATCAAAGGGGAGATTGAAAGGATCAGATTTATACTTATTGTACACTTCTATGACAACAGGGCCGTGTTCCCATGCTATTATATCTTCAGAAAAAAGGCTTCTATCGTTTAAAGCAAGGGAGCAACCCTCCGCATAATACAGAAGCTTCAACAATTTTAGCAAACTCAATTTGTCAGCTTCTTTTGCTTCTTCTATACGATTTCTGCGAATAAACCATTTTGCCACATCTAACGCACTATACTTTGCTTTTACTGTGTTCATCTAAAAAACCTCCTTATCTCAAAATACATACCTCCTATATTTTATTATATATCATTCTTTTTTAAAATGATATGTTAATAGTAAACAAAAAAACAAGCCGCTTATTTTTTATGCTGGTAATGTCCGTTTATTTGTACATCTATAAAATGAGATCATCATATTCAAACAATCCCATCAATTTCGAGGTCTTTCTATATCAGAATCTTCATGCATTGATATTGTGATTACATAATACAATATAAACATCTCCTTGGATAGTATTAATATTCTAACAAGAATCTAACAAAATCTAACAACTTAACCGTTACTAACATAATTTCCGCTGCCTGTACAATCCGCTTTGCGATCAAACACATTCGTACAATAACATGGGGTGTGGACAGTTTACTCAAACTTGCAGATAACAGTCATTCAAGGAAATATATCCGGGACCAGCAATACAGTCGTTAATATCCCTGTCAAAAAATATTTATGCAGCCTCTCTGAACCGTTCATAGATATAGGTCTTTACTTTGTCACGGTAATCCGTGATGCTCTTTTCATCGTAGCATTCTGGCAGCTCTGCCCAAAGGATATCACGGATAACATTATCAACAGCAGCCATTGTTTCCTGCTTATCCGACCAGTGATCCGATACAGAAATGATAGTTTTTATCTTTTGCAGCAGTTCTGTTGATACTTCCTTGATTTTCTTTATCTCTGCTTTGGAAAGCTCCGGTTTGAATAAAATATCGTAAACGGATAGTTCTTCCTCTGTGGTAAAACCCTCTCTGATATACCGCTGCTGCTCATCGTCCAGACTTTGTGCCAGATTGATCAGTTCTGTAAAGGTCTTTTCTATCGAGGCACGATCCTGCTCTCCGTTGTAACTGCTGATGATCGCTTGATAGCGTTCATAATAGTCCATACGTCCGGGATTTTCTGCTACCATTGCATCAAGCTTTTGCCTGATGACGTCTTCAAGATCGCGCAGAACAAGCTTAGTTTTGCGCACTTTGGCAAATTCACGGCCAAGCAGTTCGAAATTGATTTTGCTGATGTCAAAACCAGCATTGCTTTTGAGTTCAAAATCCGGCTGTTCTTCAATCTGAATATACTCGTTTATGATAGAGTTTATCTCTACCATCAGATCGGTGATATCAATGTGGCGGCGCTTGCGTTTCAGTACATTGTTTATGGCAATCACCGCATTGCACTCACTGCGTTGCTCAGAAGTAAGTTCGTCACGGTTGGTGTATCGGATAAGCCGGCTGATCTCTGAACCATAGGTCACAAAGGTTTTCCTGTCCTCTATTGTTCCGCAGACGGCTTCGGCTGCCTGTAGTCTTTCAACTTTTGAGAAGTCTTTGGCGTCTATCAGGTTTTGCAGATCATAATTTCTTGCAGACAGAAACTCCTTTGCCGCAGCGGTTGTTTCCAGTATTCGGGCAATCAGCTTTTCTTTGTCAATGGTCGGGTCGGTGTGTTCCTTTCCGGCAGGGTTTCTTGTATAATCAGCAAGAGCGTTTCGCAGTGCCTTGACAATTCCTACATAGTCGATGATCAGACCATTGCTCTTGCCTTCGTTGACACGGTTGGCTCGGGCGATCGTCTGCATAAGCGTGTGCGCTTTCAGTGGCTTGTCAAGATACAAACAGGACAGACACTTCACGTCAAAGCCTGTCAGCCACATAGCACAGACAAAGACGATTCGAAGATGATCCTCGGAGTCTTTGAAACGCTTGTCCAGATTGCCTTTTTCTATTTTTTCACGATGAGGCAGAATATCCAGTCCCCACTTGCGGAAGGTCTGTATTTCGTTCTGTTCCTGACTGATAACAACCGCCATTTCGGTTTCCTTCATCCATTCCAGTTTGCGCTCTAACTCCTGGGTTTCCTGCTGTGAGGCTTTTTTCAGTCTTGCGGCAGTTTTTTTGATCTCCTCCTGCCAGTATTCCTGAACATAGTTATACATACGCACACAGGTAACTTTATTCAGACAGACAAACATGGCCTTTCCGCTTGTCCACAGGTCGGAATAATGAGCCGCAAAGTCCCGGGCAATTTTTCGCAGTCTGGGTTCGGCGGTAAGAATATGTATCTCCTTGGCAAATTCCGCTTCCAGTTTGTCCTGACGGTCAACATCAAGATCGGCGTTTTCTATTGCATCAAGTATTCTGTCGCTGATTTCCGGATTTTGAAGGTCTTGTATTTTGTCACCCCGGTTTTCGTAGTAAAGCGGTACTGTTGCGCCGTCCTCGACTGCACGCTTGAAATCATATACCGACAGATAACCGCCGAAGGTGCGGGCGGTGATATTGTCATTAGAAAGCAAAGGTGTACCTGTAAAACCGATACGTGAGGCATCGGGCAGCAGGTGCATCATGTTTTCCGCAAAAACGCCGTATTGACTGCGGTGTGCTTCGTCCGACATAATAAGTATATCGTGGTCGGGGTGTATCGGCTCTGCATCGGGCTTGTTGAATTTCTGTATCAGAGTGAAGATAAAGCTCGGGTTGCCTTTCAGCTTCCGCACAAGGTCATCACCGCTTGAAGCAATATATCCGGAAGCCTTTGTTTTGCCCAGAAGACCGCAGTTCTCGAATGTGTCGCTGATCTGTTTGTTCAGCTCGTCACGGTCGGTAAGAATAATGATCGTAGGGGAGCCGGCAAATTTCCGTCTGATCTTCTGTGACAGGAAAACCATTGAATAGCTTTTGCCGGAGCCTTGTGTATGCCAGAATACCCCCAGCTTGCCGTTATTCAGTTTTCGTGCAGCATAGGCTTTTACGGCTTCGTTCACACCTAAATACTGATGATTACGGGCGAGTATTTTGACGGTCTTTCCGCCGGAATGGTCATAGAGGATAAAGTTTTCCAGCAAATCAAGGAAGTTTTCTTTTTTGCACACACCCCGCAGCATGGTTTCAAGTGCAACACTGCCTTCGTCATCTTCTGCAAGTCGTTTCCATTCGTGGAAGAATTCATACTTGCTGCCGAGGGTACCGATTTTGGCTTCGTTGCCGTTTGACAGAATCAGAAAGGCGTTGTAATAAAAAAGCTGTGGTATCGTGTCGAGGTAGTCGGTGTAATTATCCGTATAGGCATTCTGCACATCCACGTTAATGTTTTTCAGTTCAACGAACAGCAGAGGAATACCGTTGACAAAGCCGACTATATCCGTGCGCCTGCGGTAATTGGTGCTGTGTATCTTCATTTCCTTGACGGCAATAAAGGAGTTATTGTCGGGGGTGTTGAAGTCAATGACTGCCGCACGTCTGGTTTCGATTTTTCCGTCAGCACGGCGCACCGTCACAGGGATACCGTCACGGATGAGGCTGTACTTTTCCTCGTTGATCTGCATGAGGGAAGCGGTGGAAAGGCGGTTTTTCATAAGCGTTTCGGCTTCTGTGATCTGCCTGACATCGATCCACGGGTTAAGCTTACGGAGTGCCTGACGGAAATACCGCACTAAAAGTATCTCCTCATAGCTTTTGCGCCCGAAGGTCCCGTTTTCGCCCAGCACCTCTTTATTATACGCAAAGCGCACATCCCATCCCAGCTCATCATGCAGCAGTCTGCCTGCACTGTCCTGTATCAGCTTGTTTTCGGTGTAGTCGG
>DBWG01000165.1 GCA_002308635.1 Ruminococcaceae bacterium UBA1244
ATCAACTATTCTGTGACATAACCAGATATTGCCGCTGAGATGGGATATATTACGGAATAAAACGGAGGTAATGAAATGAAAGCAACAAAGAAGATCACAAGAGCCGGAGCGGTAACCATACCGAAGACTGTAAGGTCTGAGGTGGGAATGCCTTTGGGAGCGGCGGTGGACATTGAAGCAAAGAGAAACTGCATCGTTATCAGAAAGCATACTCCGCTGTGCTATTTCTGCGGCAGTCCGGAAAAGATCATCAGCGTTATGAACGTGGATATATGCAGAAGCTGTGCCGAAAAGATCGGCAGAAAGGCAGGAGAAAACAATGGTTGATATGAAAAGCATTGACAGGCTTAAGGAGATCAAGCAGGAAATGGAGAGACTGTCGGCAGAGAAAGATATCCTTGAAAGTGAGATCATCAAGGGCTGCGAGGAAGCTCTTGTCAACACCAAGTACAAGACACTGACATACCAGACGGAAGCCGGAAACAGTGCTACCGTCACCTTGGCAGAATCCCTTAAACTGATCTACCCCACAGCATTGAAACCTATCTTTGGAGCGGCGTATGGAGATATGGTAAAAGAGGAAATTAAATACTCCCCAACAGCGCCTGCCAAAAGACTGCTGACAAACATCTGTACCGGCAGTTACATCAGGCAGACTGTAGAGGAAGCGATCGGGCAGCTCCCGGTGGACGAACCAACCAGACAGAAGCTTTCCAAGAAGCTCAAGGGTACAAAGTTTGACACCGACAAGAAGAACCTCATCAATATCGGAGGTTTGTCAGAGGAAGACGCGTCTGAATATGCCTACATGATCATGGAAGCCGCGACTTGGCAGCAGGNNAAGCCGCAACATGGCAGCAGTTTGAAGCATTACTCCGACTGAACGGAATTGAATCAGAAGACAACATCAAAGACATAATTGTCCAAATTGAATCCTCTATGATCGTCGATGAAACGCCAAAGGTAAGCATTGCGTAAGGAGTGACCGCTATGGATGATCTCAGAGCATGGCAGAAAAAGATCTACGGAACGGCGAAGGCTGTGGGAATTGCTGATGATGAAGACCTTTATGCACTTGTAAGCTATGCCTGCGGAAAAGCAAGCCTTAAGGAGATCACGAAGCAGGATTACATACTTATCATGAAGGAAATAAGGAGCCGTTTTCCGGCGGAACTTGTGCCGAAACCGGACGTGAAATCAAAGACCAGAGCGGTTTCGGGCATGACGGAAGGGCAGATCAGGAAGGTGTATCAACTGATGCACGAGCTTGAAAAATATGACAGCGTTCCATCAACTGCAACACTGCGGGAAAGGCTTTGCGGAATTATAAAACGTGAGCTGAAAATTGACGCACAACCGAAAGAACCGTTTGTATGGCTGACCTACAAGAACGGCAGCACTCTCATAGAACGAATTAAAAAGTACGTTGAAAACGCAGAAAAACGGCAATTAAGGGGTGGTTAAATTGCAGATCAGGATCGAGGACTTGCCGGAAAGCCAGAAGGAAATTGCAGAGCTTATCGGGATAGACAATTACATAAAGCTGACGAAAAAATACGGAGGTATCAACAACTTCTATATTCACAAGTATTCCGAAATAGTAAGAGAGGCAAGGAATCGAGAGATCAGAAGCAAATTTAACGGTTACAATGCCAAAATGCTTGCGGTTCAGTATAACCTCTCCGAACAAACTATACTTGCAATTTGCCGGAGCGATGAAGGGCAATTGAGTTTTTATTGACGTTTTCATAAAACAGCTTATAATACAGCAGCGCAATTATAAGGTATCATTAAGTTATAAACTTGGTGATACCTTATTTTTGGCGGTGAACGGAATGGAATTCGGAGCGGATACATGGTGGATCGTAGCGACTGCGGCGACTATTGTTGTTGGGGTTATATCGTATTTTCTGAAAAGGACGATAAGCAAGCAGGATAAGCACGAGGAACAGATAAACTTTATCAAGCAGACGTATGTTACACAGGAACAGCTTAAGGAGTTCAAGGAAGAAACAAACGGGTTTCTGAATAAGCTCCAGAAGGATGTGGAGGACATCAAGGAAAACAGCCTTAAAAAGTCCGATTTCCTGAGACAGCAGGCAGTAACAGATCAGAAGCTTGACAAGATGTATGATCTTATTTTGGAAATAAGGGGTGGCAAGCATGGAGGATAAAGAAACTCTGAACCGTATGCACAGGGCGAAATTCATCAAGAACAACGGCCGTGTGATGCGGACAATGGTGCTTTTGGAGAGGAATTTCAAGAAGCTGTCGGAGATCGTCTATGCTCTGGAGGTAAGTGTTCCGGAGGATGAATGCGTAAAGAGTCTGAATTATCTTTTTGAAAGCGGATATATCAGGCTTCGCAGAATAAAAACCAGAGAAAATGCCGACATCAGCGACTATGATATTGACGAGCTTGAAGCGAAAATCACACAAAAGGGTACGCTTCTGATGGAGGGCGTTATCACTGACGAGCTTGTGGAGGTGTAAGCGCAGTGCCTGCGCTCCCGATTTCGCGCTTTAGTTTATCGGCGGCAGGAAGTTTTGTTCCGCGCCAAAAATTAAATTGTGGAGGTGCAGAGTATGAGCAAAAAAAGGCGAATTGTCGGAAAGATCGACAAGCTCTCTCCTGCGCTCAAAGATACCGTAGATCAGATGCTGATGAGCGGAGAAAGCTACAGAGAGATAGTCCAGTATCTTGCAAAGAATGAAGAAATTGTTTCGCAGTCATGTGTTTACAGATACGCAAGACGATTTCTTGCGAGCGCTGAGGAACTTCGCATTGTACATGAGAATCAGCGAATGATAATGACGGAACTTGACAGATATCCTAACCTTGACCCGATGGAAGCAATACTCCGACTGTCGGCACAAAAGGTCATGGATGCGGTTGTGTCTATGAAGGACGAACAATGGGACAATGTTTCGGCAGACAAGCTTATGTCGCAGGTTACGGGACTTGCGAGGGCTATTGCCTACAAGAAGGGCATTGACAGCAAGACGAAGGATGATGAAGAGATCGCCCTCGAAGCACAGCAAAATCTCCTGTATGACGTTCTGAAAAAGGAGAACCCGAAGCTGTACGGAGAATTGCAGGCGGAAATTTCAAGGCTCCGGCAGAAGATCAGGGACGGTGGATGACATGGAAAAGAAATGGTATGTTCTTTACGTTGAGTCCGGCAAGGAAGACGAAATCCGGAAACGGCTTCTATCACAGGGGTTTGAAGCTGTCGTCCCTATTGAGAACCGGATGATAAGAAGCGGCGGGAAATGGATAAGAAAGCCCTATGTTGTGTTTCCGGGATATGTATTTGTTCACGTTACATACAATTGGGCGACATACTACATTATGTCTAAGATAAGCGGAGTTATCCGGCTTTTGGGCGGCGGGAAAGAGCCCGAGCCGCTGACAGAGGAAGAAGCAAGGCTTATTGTTTTTGATGCGGAGCTGTTCAGAGAACCGCCGATCATACGGTTTACCGATGACGGGTTTGAGATACTTCCGGAGAGATTCAGGAAACTAAAAGTCAAAAAGATCGACAGACACGCAAGAAGGATAACTTTTTGCATTAAGATCGCAGGCAGGGTGACGGAGTTTAAGTTGTCGTTTAGTGTGGAAGAAACCCCTCCGGCACTTCGTGCCACCTCCCCTAAAGGGGAGGCTGTAAAAAGCTGAATGAGAGTGCAGGTTGATTCGTCCCTGTGCTTGAAGCGGCCGTTATACCGTAGAAAAGCACCGATACAATCGGTGGTGGCAGTGCCTGCCCTTACGGTGTAACGGCTTTTGATGTTTTTAAAAAAGTTACAGACGTTGAAGGAAACAGCTAAAGTGCTCCCTTGTGGAGCACGATGCGCCGGAGTGCCTCCGGTGTCAATTCGCGTCCAAGTTTTCCGCATCAGATACTTTATCGCCGCGGCATGAGACTATAGCATATTCAAAACTTGAACGCGAAATAGGGCGCGCAGGCACTGCGCCGGCAGCTTGACGCAGGGAGTGAGTACATGGCTAAGGAAAAGAAACTTGAAAAGCTTTCTGATATTCTGAAAGCAACGGACACTAAAGCGGAATTTAATATCGTTGAGGACTTAGAGGAACTTTTGAGGATGTTCGGAGTGCTTAAAGCAAAGGATTACAGAAAAAAGCTTTCGGCGCTGATTGAGAAATACAAAAGCACGGAGATCACTGTGATTCGTGAGGCGCTTTTGGACAGATGTCAAAAAGGTGACGTTAACGCTATCAGGCTTTACTGCGATTACTTCAAGTCCGCCGGCAGCGAAAACACTGAGGATGACGGACTTTTGAGCGCACTACAGGCTTCGGGAAAAGAGGTTTTTGAGAATGAAGATTAAACCGTTTTCTAAAAAACAGCTTAAAGTCCTGACTTGGTGGAAGCATCCGGAGGTAAACAAAAAATATGACTGCATTATCGCTGACGGGTCTATCAGAAGCGGAAAAACCGTAAGCATGTCGCTGTCATTTGTGTTCTGGGCAATGAATAACTTTAACGGTTATGACTTTGCGTTCTGCGGCAAGACCGTTGGTTCCTGCCGCAGGAACGTAATCAAGCCGCTGATGCAGATGATACAACTCAGATACAATGTTCGTGATCGGCGAAGTGATAACTGTATCACGATAAGAAAAGGCAAGGTTGAAAACACATTTTACATCTTCGGAGGACGTGACGAAAGCAGTCAGGACCTTATCCAGGGTATTACTCTTGCCGGAGTTATGCTTGATGAGGTCGCTCTGATGCCCCGATCGTTTGTGGAACAGGCAACAGGACGATGCAGCATTGAGGGTTCAAGGTTATGGTTCAACTGCAACCCTGACAATCCTTATCACTGGTTCTATCAGGAGTGGATAAAGCAGGCCGAAAGCAAGAAGGCTTTGTATCTTCACTTTACGATGGACGACAACCTGACACTTACGAAGCAAGTCAAGGAAAGGTATCTGACGCTCTATACCGGCAGCTATTTTGACAGGTACATAAAGGGCTTGTGGGTTGCCGCTGAGGGACTTGTTTATCCGAATTTTGACAAGACGAAGCACGTTGTAAAGACCGAAAACAGACGTTATTCACGGTATTTTGTCAGCATTGACTACGGTACTTTGAATCCGTTTTCGGCGGGCTTGTGGGGCTTGTGTCAGGGCGTATGGTACAGGATAAGAGAGTACTACTACAACGGCAGAGAACTTAAAAAACAGAAAACGGACGCAGAGTATTACAGTGATATTGATAAGTTCATCGGAGGTCTGAGGGTTGAAGCACTGATCGTTGACCCTTCGGCTGCATCTTTCATAACGGAGATACAGAACCACGGAAAGTATATTGTACGAAAGGCAAGAAATGATGTACTGAACGGTATACGCTTTACTTCGACTTGTCTCGAAAGCGGAAAGATACTTTTTAATGACTGCTGTGAGAACACTTTTAAGGAATTCGGAAGCTACGTCTGGGATGTTGAAGCTTCAAAGAGCGGCGTCGATACGGTCAAAAAGGAAAACGACCATGCCATGGACGATATCAGGTATTTTTGTTATACGATATTGAAAAATGAAGCCATGCCGGGAATTATCAATGTCAGAAGGTAACCCCTCCGGCACTTCGTGCCACCTCCCCTAAAGGGGAGGCTTGGGAAAAATCAGAAGTGAGGTGAGTAAAATTTTAACGAGTTTGAGTTTTTTACAGGAAGGAAAGGCCTTTCCTCCGGAACCGGAACGAAAACGGCTGACGAAATACAAAAACAACAAACTGCTGTTCGAGGACGAACACGGAGAGGTCTACAGAGAACAGTTCAAGAGAATCGAAAGAGTAATCGGCAACTTTGAAGAAATCGTGAGCTTTGGGGTTATATTCAACTTTCAGAAGCTTATGAGCCTGAAAATTGCCGATTTTGTGTGCGGAAGCCCTCCGACAATTACAGTCTCGGACGAAGCGAAACAGAAGGTTCTTGACAGGATAATCTTTGATACCGATCTTTTCAGCAAGCTCTATATGTCCGTTATAGACATCAGCAGATACGGGGACAGTATCTTTCAGGTGTCAAAAAATAAGAAGGGAAAGCCGGAAATATCGGTTGTTTCGCCCGTGTATTGGTTTCCTGTTGTGGACAGCAACAACATTAAAAGGTTTGAATATCATACCTTCGGGTGGCGTTATATAATTGACGCCGAGCGCAAAAAGTACGGTTTGGCGGTACAGATACATAAGCCGGACGAGCCTGAGGTGTGTGAACATCATCGGTATGAGCTGAGAGGAACAAAAGGAAGTTTTTCTATCGGACGTGAGCTGACGGACAAGAAGGAACGGGAAATAGAAACCGAACTTAGCGTCTGCCCCGTTTTTGTTGTGAGCAACGTTCCGACTTCGGATGATCCTTACGGAACGGACGACTACGGCAGCGTTGACAGCATTATCAGCGAAATCTGCGTCAGGGTATCACAGATAAACAAGGTGCTGGACAAGTTTTCAAGTCCGTCAATGGCGGGTTCTGCTTCATGTATGGAATACGACGAAGAAGCCGGAGAATACCGGCTCAGGTTCGGGAACTTCTTTCAGGTCAACGACGGCGAGCAAAAGCCGGAAATGATAGTATGGAATGCCGATCTTGAAGCAAATTTCAAGATGATAGAATTCCTTGTAAATCAGCTTTATACGATCTCAGAAATGGGTTCGGCTGTGTTTGGTGATCTGAGCCACAGCACGGGAGCGGCGACAAGCGGAACGGCTCTGCGGAGACTGATGGTATCTCCCCTTGCAAAGGCACGAAGGATAGCCGGACATTATGAAAGAACGATCAAACAAATGCTTTCGCTTTGTGCGGCGATTGAGGGTGTTGTTATTGAGCCGCAGGAAATAAGCGTACAGTGGAATGACGGTCTGCCCTCTGACCCGATGGAGGATGCAAATATCATAAATCTCAGAACCGGAGGAAAGGCTACAATGTCAAGGTATACCGTCCTGAGAAAGTTTGACGGGATGTCGGAGTCTGACACGGACGCTGAGCTTGCGGAGATCGAACAGGACGAAGCTTCGCAGGGCATGGGCATAGCTCCGGTGAACGAACCTGAGGATATCGGCTTATGACGACGGAAGAAAAGCTTATAGAGCTTTATGAAAAAGCGGAGATCAGGCTTCGGGAGATCATTACGCAGAAGGCGCTGAAAGGCAATTCGACTGTGTATCACAGGTCGCTCCTGAAACAGATCAGGGATGAGCTGAAAAGGCTGAAAAGAAGCTCTGCCGCTGAGGTTGAGAACCTTGTAAAAGAAAACTACGAGGATGCGCTTTCGGAGCTTATCGGCGAGCTTAAAGCTTCGGGCGTTCCGGTGGAAGAGATCAGCCCCGAACCGATAAAGCCGGCTGAGCTTGCTATGTCGGGGCTGAACAAAACGCAGATACGGATAATTGCCGAAAACACGAACTACGACTTTAACAGGGCGATAAACCTTGTGGGCAGGCGCATTGAGGACAGTATCAGAGAGGCAGCCATTGAAGCGACAGCCGAAAAACTCACAGAAGGTCAGACCGTCAGGCAGATGCAGAAGAACCTTGAAAAGAAGCTGGAGGGACAGAACCTTACCGCTGTAGAGTACGCAAACGGGAGTAAAATGCCTATAAAACAGTATGCGGAGATGGTTTCAAGGTCTACGACTGCGGAAACTCAGAACACAGCAAAGATCGTTCAGGGACAGGAATGGGGCTGTGATCTTATGAAAATGACGACACACAGTCCTACCTGCGCTATATGTTCGATGTATCAGGGGCGGGTCTATGCAACGACCAAGGAGGCCGCCAACGGCAANNTTCTATGCCGTGACCAAGGAAGCCGCCAACGGCAAGTACAGGCTAAAGGACGGGACAGCGCTGCATTTCCCCTATCTTTATGAAACAGCCTTTGCGGGTGGATATAAAACCATTCACCCGAACTGCCGTCACAGAATAAACGAATATGTATTTTCTGCATATACTCAAGATGAACTGAGGAAGCAGGACAAGGCGAACAATGCACCCTTTGAGGACCTGCGCTCCGATCAGGAACGCAAGGCATACTCGGAGATGGTTGCAGAGAAGCGGCGGGCGCTTGCGAACAGGCGGCAGTACGAGAAGATCAAGGCAGCGCTGCCGAATGACGCACCGAAAAGCTTTGTNNAACTCGGAAAACTATCAAAATCTGATGAGGGATTATCGGTATGTTCAGAAGCAGATAAGAGAATCGGAAAGCAGCAAGCCGAACATCACGAATCAAAATGCCGTTGTAGACAAGAAAGTGATCGAATCGTCAAATTACAGAAGACAATTTGATAAATTGGGCGAAGACAAAAAGGTTACAAGGGCTGTTTATCAACAGGCAAAATCAACACTTAACCATCGTTCCGGCGGGAATTTTGAGGATCTATCGTATATTGACAGCCGAACAGGAAAGATTATGACCAGAACCGATTATGATGTCGAGAGACAGTGTATGCCATCCGAAGCTATGAAAAAGATGGTATCGGAATCTGAACCGTATACGATAATAAGCCTGCATAATCACCCGAACAGCACCGTTCCGAGCCTTGATGATCTCAATTCATCATATAAGAAAAAGTATAAATACGGCGTTATAGCCTGCCACAACGGTAACGTTTTCAAGTATCGTGTGCTGGGAGAATATGATAACCAAGCAGTTGATCTTACACTTGACAGGCTAAACAACGTAATCTATAATAAAGATATAGATAACAGAGAGGAAAAGATTAATAATACATTACAGTATTTGTTANNTCTAAAACTTGGAAACTGCTATATTTGTTAATGAACAACATTGAAATGGAGGTGTTCTTATGGCGATAACTTATGAAGGCTTGTGCCAAAAGGTAGGATTTGACATTGACAGCTATGAACCGGAAGTATCGGATTATGAGAATGATTCCAGAGTTTCACCTTTCTTGGTACTGTCAGATAACGAATTGGAGTTTCTGATTAAGAGGCGAATGTCGATGATTAAAGGAAAACAAACGCAATAACGTTGATAGGCTTATTTGAATTGCTTTTACGAAAATGCGCCTACAAGCCCGTATAAGCCCGTTTTGCTTTAGGAGTATAGTTTATAGGGTAAAAATCTTTAAACGTTTTTAAACGGTGTTAAACGGGTTTTAAACGGTATCGGGAATACAGGAACAACAGAATAACAAAAATGCGCTTTGCTTTTGAGAAATCTGAAAGCGGGGCGCTATTTTTATACCCAAAATTGAAAGGAGCAATGAAAATGTTGGTTGTATCGCAAAGCGGAAAGACGGCAGTTAATATCGAACACGCCGCTAAAATTATCATCAGAACAAAAATGACAGGAAAAAGAGAAGAACCGAAATTTGAATACTATATTGCTGCAGGTAATTCTTTGGAGAGAAACGGTGAAGGATTTGTGCTTGCTGTATATTCTACCGAGGATAAAGCTATAGCGGAACTTAATGAATTGTTTTATCAGATCGATAAAGGATGCACTGTTTATTGGTTCCCGCCCGATATTACCGCTACGGAGGCCAACGAATGAATGACATTCTGAAAAGCGAATATTCGGAGCAGTTTGACAAGGAGCGCAAAGCAAGAATAGAAACATCATATTACAAATACGGTCCTGCTAGAGATAATTTTGCAACCGGACGGGTCGATGCACTTGCTACAGCGGAGTTGTGTATCGAAGCTTTCAAGAAGGATAAGAACACAGAACACCTTGTTGATGCTGCGAATTATCTTATGTTCCGATACAAGTACCCTATGCCGGACGAATTCTTTAAACCGACTGACAGCAACGGTTCTGTAGGAACGGTAGGAACGCCAATAAATCTTGAAAAACGATTGGGGGTGAACGCATGATCGAGGAGGCTACGGATTATGAGAGCTGGGCAGACGAATACAAACGAACAGCGGACACGACCAAAGAGAAGATCAAGAAGTTAGAGGAAAAGCGGAAGCATTGCAGAGACCCGTCAGAACAGAGGGTCTACAGCGGCAGGCTGCTTATCCTCTATGAGATCTACGGCGAAAGCGTGGACAACTACAAAAAGCTTTTGAGCAAAGCGAAAAAACTGAACAGAGGATGATCATCATGGACATGAGCGAGATAATGAAAGCAAGTCAGGAAGCTATTGCGGGATATCCTGAAAGTTGGGACGTACAGTAAACAACATACCCGCTAAGCTCGTCCAAAGCCACGGACGTGGAAGAAAACAGCCAAAGCGCTCCGCAAGGAGCGTGACGCAGACGGCTCGTAAGAAAGCCGCTGCGTCGTAAAATAGGGACCGGCGGCTCGCCGGAGGAGGAGAATGAAAATGGATACGGAAGTAAAGACCGAACCTGTTGAGGTTCAGGAAACAGCGGCACAGCCTGATGCCGGCGCTGATCCGCAGGCACAGACCAAAACCAATAACACAAATGAGGGCGAACAGCCCGAAACAAAGGAAGATATTGTTATTACTGAGAACGAAAAAGCTTATGGAAATGCACTGAGAAGGCTTTTGGGTGTTCCGGAGGGCGAAGAACTTGGCGGACTTGAAGAAAGGGTCACGGCCTTTGAAAAAGCTATGGAAACGAAGCTTCAGGCGGCAAGAGATCAGGTGATCTCTGCGGAGTTGAAAGCTCTGACGGGATACAACACAAAGCTTCTTGACAGACTTCTTGACAGAAGCAAGCTTACTTTTGACGACAGCGGAAAGGTCGTTGGACTTGACAAAGCCGTCAAGCAGATAGAAACGGAGTTTCCGGAGATAAAGCTCAGAGAGGAACACAAAAGCTTTGTACCGGTAAATCCTGCGGAGGGCGGTTTTGACGGAGACGGCAAAATGACGCTTTCCAAGGCAATGAAATATGCAAACGATCATCCAGGTGCGGATATAAGTTCACTGATCTGAGGGTGACGGAAATGAAATGCCCGTACATTGCAAACCGAACCGTCATCACACAGTGCAATATCACTTACGACGAGGACAGCGAACGTCAAAAAATGTGGAAAGAATGTCAGGTCAACAAGGTAAGCCTTGCTGATTGCTTGAAGGAAGAATGCGGCGCTTACAAGAACGGTGAGTGCCACTACAACAACAACTAAAGGAGAGATTACAATGGCAGTATTTGACAGCAAAAATTTTAACGGGGCAGTATTTGCGGCTTATGTCGAAAAGACACCCAATCTTAACAGAAACGAGCTTATCAAGTCAAAAGCAGTAAAGAAAAGACAGGATATCGCAGACACATTCAAAGATCAGGTCGGCGGCAACTTTGCAGTTATCCCGATAACCGGCAGGATCGGCGGCAAGCCTGTTAACTACAACGGTGCAACAGATATCGAATCCAAGAGCATCAAGACATATACTCAGGGACGCATTGTTGTAGGACGTGCGGACAGCTGGGTAGAAAATGATTTCAGCTATGACCTTACCGGAGTTGATTTCCTTGAACAGATTGCTCAGCAGGTCGGCGAATACTGGGACGGTGTGGATCAGAATACTATCCTCAGCACACTTAAAGGTGCGTTTTCGATGACGGGAACTGAGAACCTTAAATTTGTAAACGGTCATACATACGACATTACGGGCAAGACCGGAGATGAAGCTATGTTCGGGGCAACAACTCTCAACACCGGCATGCAGAAGGCTACGGGCGACAGAAAATCAAAGTTTACACTTGCGATAATGCACTCGAATGTATCGACAAATGTAGAGAACCTTAAGCTTCTTGCCTACCTCAAATACACAGACAGGGACGGTGTTGAAAGAAACCTTACTCTCGGCACTCTCAACGGAAGAATTGTTCTTGTTGATGACAACGTTCCGACAGAAACAGTCTACAGCTCTGCCGGAGTTTATACCGTCACTGTGGGCGGTACGCTTGCAAGCGGCGACAAGATAACTGTTGCGGGCAAGACGGCAACTCTTAACAGCACGTCCGCCGCAAGTGCAGGTGCTGCTGCCGGAGCGGTTGTAACGGCTCTGGGCACAATGGACGAATATACTGTTACACGCTCGGACGGTGTTATTACATTCACTGAAAAAGCCGGATATTACGGCACGGGCGCACCTGATGCGGAGATCGAATCTACTGCCGGTACGGTCGAAGTTGATACGACAACTGCGGCGGGTTCGTACACTGCGTATACAACTTATGTTCTCGGCGACGGAGCTATTGAATTTACCGACTGCGGAGTTAAAGTGCCGTATGAGATGTACAGGGACCCTGCAAAGAACGGCGGTCAGACGTTCCTTTTCAGCAGACAGAGAAAGATTTTTGCACCATACGGAATTTCATGGATAAACTCCGGAATCATATCCCCTACCGATGCACAGCTTGAAACCGGAAGCAACTGGGAGCTTGCAAACTCCAACGAGGACGGCGGCGCAAAGGAATACTTCCCCCACAAGGGTATTCCGATAGCAAGAATTATTTCTAAGGGATGATGATATCATGCTGACAGTCGGAGAAAACAGCTACGTTACGGTAAGTGAAGCGGAAGAGCTTCTTATCGGGAACAAATTCCGTGAAAGCTTTATGGTGCTGAGTACGGAGGAAAAAGAAGCCCTTTTGATAACGGCAGCAATGAGGGTCGATTTGCTGCCGTTCAGGGGCAGAAAATACGATCCTCGTCAGGCAATGGAGTTTCCGAGAAGCAAAATGAAGGCTGTGCCGTTTCGGGTCAAAATGGCGCAGGTCTCGGAGGCGGTCTGCGTTCTGGACAATGAAGCCGAAAACCGCAGGAGCATGGCGGAACAGGGAGTTACATCCGTAACGCTCGGAAAGGTCAGTGAGAGCTACGGGGATGCTTCCGGATCGTGGGACAAAACCGGACTTAAAAGCCGCGCGGCTTATTACTTCCTCAGGCCGTACACCTTCGGCGGTACTCCGATAGTATGAGGTGCGATATGAGCATTGCGGAAAAATATTATACCGATACGGCTGTTATTGAGGTCTATTTGGGAACGAACGACAGGGGCGATGCAATTTTTGAAGAAGCGGCAGTTGTCCCCTGCCGTTTTTCTTATGAGCAAAAAGAAATCCTTGACAGCAAGGGTGAAAAAACAGTGAGTACCGCAAGCATGATCTGCGGGATATTTATTCCCTCTTTAAGCCGTGTAAAAAACGAATTAAACGAGTCTTTTACGGTCAGATCTTGCGAACCGGTGAAACGCATTTCGGGAAAAATTGACCACTACGAGGTGATTTTATAATGGCGGGATATCTTAGCGGGCTTGAAGAGATCATTCAAAATATTCAGGATGAGGTTGACAAGCTTGAAGAAAAGAGTGTTGAGGGGCTTCATAAAGCACTGGCATACGTTAAGGACGAAGCTTCAAAGCGTGCGCCTGTGGATACGGGAGACCTGAGAGGTTCCGGAGATGTACAAATCGAAGGTGAGGTTGGAACGGTAAGCTTCAACACTCCTTATGCTGCCGCTCAGCATGAACACGTTGAGTATAATCATCCCCTGGGCGGTCAGGCGAAGTATCTTGAATCGGTGCTTGTGGAGGATAAGGACAAGATACTGCACATGATCGCCGGGGAGGATATAGAATGACTGACAGCATAAAAACGTATCTTTCAGGCTTCGGCTTTGAAAACATTTATATTGACATGATGCCGGCAGCGGAAAAGGTAAAAGACGCTGCCGGCATATTTGAATGGAGCAATCCGAGATCGAAAACTACGGGAGAAACAAGCCATTACATACAGTTTCAGGTCAGGCGCACGAATTATGACAGCGCAAGGTCTGACTGCGGGTACATCCTCGAACTGCTTGACAGCGGGACGGAGGAAAGACTGATAAGGCTTGACGGGAGTACGTCCTGTATCGGAAGTGTCAGAAAAGGTCCGCTTCTTTTGGAGAGGGGAGCCGGATTTGTTACATTCTACGGGGAAATGGTTTTTTGGAAAAACGAATAAAGAAAGGTGATAAATATGTCGAACAAGAAATATCTTAAAGGTTTTGCAAACCTTGGATTTATTGCAGTTGCCGCAAATGACGGAGAAACGTACTCTACGGACAGTACATATCATTCCGTGCCGGGTGCGGTGGAATGCTCGAAAACGGACAACAGAGAGGATTTTAAGATACTTGCGGATGACGGAGTTTGGGACAACGGCGCTGAATGGGACGATTCCGATATTGAAATTACTGTCGTAGAATCAGACCTTGAAACGATATCGTATCTTACGGGAGCGACTTATGAAAACGGCGTTCTTGAAGAGGGTACTCTTGACGAACCACCCCTTGTGGCGCTGACATTCTCAGCGCTGAGGGCTGACAACGGATACAGGCTGTTTCGTTATTACTGCTGTAAGTGCGTTGATTTCAGCGTATCGAGCCACACAACAAAGGGTCAGAACAAGGATGCTCAGAGCTACACGCTGAAATTCAAGGTGACGCCGAGAAAGATAGATCAGCGTATCAGAGGAACAAAGGATATAAATGCAGGCGACAGTCTTTCATGGCTGCGTTCTGTATCCTGATGAGGGCTTGGTATGAAGCTGTTTGGAAAAAAAGACAGAAGTCTTGTTATGAGCCTGCCGGAAGAAAAGGAGCTTTACGGGGTAAAGATCGTAAAGCTCCCCATCGGGAGGTATCTTAGAGCAATATCCATGCTTGAAAGGCTGCCGGAGGTCATCGTAAAAACGATAATGCCGGATCTTGGCGGGTCTGCAAGCATAGCGGAAAAAATCATCAAGGGAGATCAGGATTTCGTTGAGCTTCTTTTGTTCCGTGCGATAAGCGCTGTTCCGCAGGAGATATGTGCTTTTATCTCGGAGCTTTTCGGGATAGAACTCGGACGGCTTTTAGATCCGTTCAGGGATGATGCACTGACGCTTAAAGAACTTTCGGATATTATTCTTGCGTTCTGGGAGCTGAATGATCTGAGCGGTTTTTTCGGGAACGTGCGGAAGCTCAGAACAAAGCTGACCGCACGGAAGACAACGGAAAATACTGGCTTCAACGCTGGATCGCAGTCGGACAAAGCGTAGGAATATCAAAATCGGAGCTTATCGGAAACTATTATTACGATGAATTCATTGCAATGATGGACGAATACAACGATATGCACCGGTACGAAAAAGATGATGAAGAAATATATGCGGACGAATTTTAAACAGGAGTGAAATAAGCCATGCCGGAGGAAGTTGATGCGGGCAGAATTGTTGCGAGCATTGCCCTTGACAGCAGTGCGCTCAGCAAGGGTGCACAGGAGGCTGTCAAAAAGCTTAAAGACCTTAATACGCTTCTTACCGACAATCAGCAGAAGCAAAAGGAAAGCAGCAAGGTCATAAACGAAGCGAAAAACAAGCTTAATGAACTTAACAGCAAGATCGGCGATACCAACAAAGCAAACGAAAAACAAAAACAGAAGGTCGAAGAGCTTAACGATACCATTGAAAAAGAGCAGGAAGTTCTTGATGACCTTAAAAAAGAACAGGAAAATATCAAGGATGCCATTTCGGAAACGAGCAAAGAGCTTGTAAACAACAACGAGCACTGGACGGTGCTTAAAGGTACGCTTGCGAACCTTGCGGCTGACGGGATAAAGAAAGTTGCGGGTTCTCTCAAAAGCTTTGCATCCGATGTAATAAAGACAGGTGAACAGTTCAGTGCTTCAATGTCGGAGGTGCAGGCCATTTCCGGGGCGAGCGCCGAAGATCTTAAACGGCTTGAAGAAGCAGCAAGGCTTTACGGTTCCACAACTCAGTTTTCGGCGACCGAAGCGGCGGAAGCTCTCAAATACATGGCGCTTGCGGGATGGAACGTAGATCAGTCGCTTGCGGCTCTTCCGGGAATACTTGATCTTGCGGCTGCAAGCGGAATGGCTCTCGGAATGTCTTCCGACATGGTGACGGACTATCTTTCTGCATTCGGGATGGCTGCGGACAAAGCGGCGTATTTTGCAGACCTTCTCACCTACGCTCAGGGCAACAGCAACACCAGTGCTCAGCAGCTTGGAGAAGCGTACAGAAATTGTGCGGCAAACCTCAATGCTGCCGGACAGGATATTGAAACCGTTACTTCACTCCTTGAAGCTATGGCTAATCAGGGACTTAAAGGCAGTGAGGCCGGTACTGCTGTTGCGGCGATGATGAGAGACATCACCAACAAGATGGAGGACGGCAAGGTCAAGATCGGCGAGACTTCTATTGCAGTTCAGGATCAGAACGGCAACTTCCGTGATCTTACGGAGATACTTTCGGATGTACAGAAAGCCGTTGACGGTATGGGTTCATCTCAGAAAGCGGCGGCTCTCAGCAGTACATTTACAGCAGAGTCCATCAAGGGCGTGAACCTCGTTCTGAACGAGGGTATGGAGAAGATCAGCGGGTACGAAGAAGCGCTCAGAAATTCAAGCGGTGCCGCTTCGGATGCGGCGGCAGTTATGAACGACAATCTCAGGGGCGATATTAAGTCTATGGAGAGCGCCTTTGACGAATTGAAGCTCAAAATATTTGATGATGCGGAAGCTCCGATGAGGAAGATCGTTCAGTGGATAACGAAAAACGGCATTCCTGCGATAGAGGCTCTTGCGGAGAACATAGACAAGATTATACCTATTGTTGTTGCGGCAACCACTGCAATGATATCGTACAAAGCGGCTATTGCTGTTGAGAAGATCATCAACGGCGTAAGGCTGGGTATCGCAAGCCTGACGGCGGCACAGAAGGTTCATACTACGACAACCGTTACCGAAACGACAGTAACAAAGGCTGTAACGGCGGCGCAGAAAGTTCACACAACAACAACCGTTACAGAAACTACGGCAACAAAAGGCGCAACTGCCGCGCAAGCCGGTTTTAATACAATGATGGCGGCAAATCCTATCGGGCTTGTTGTAGCGGCTCTTGGGACTCTGATAGCGCTTCTGGGAACTTTTTCGATAATGGCGGGGAATGCTTCGGGAGAGACTAAAAAGCTCAGAGTTGAAACAGAAAACTACATAAAAGCCATTGACGATGCAAGGAAAAGCACACAAGACAGAATTGCAAGTGCCGAAGCAGAAGCAAAGTACCTTAGTGAGCTGACTGCCGAATATGACAAGCTGAGGAGTTCGGCGAGCCTTACGGAAGCTGAAAAAACACGTTTAAATACTGTTGCCGAAGAGCTCGCAAAAACTCTCGGGAAGACTACTCAGGAACTCAAAGACAAGGACGGAGTTTATAAAAGTCTTACATCGGACGTTGATTTGTACCTCAAAAAGCTCAAAGAACAAGCCCTGTGGGAATCCCACAAGGAAGAGTATACAGCGGCGGTCAAGACTCAGGAAGAAGCGCAAAAGAAGTTTGATGAAGTCAAGAAAAAGTGGGAAGAGTGGTTAGAAAAACAGAATAATCCATTTAAGTATAAAGATAAATTTTCTGAAGATGACTGGAAAGCTTATTTGACAGGATTCGGTAAACCATTTGAAGAACAGGTAAAGCGTGCAGGAATAGTATATACAACCTATTTTGGTCAGCTCAATGCCGCAAACAAAGCTGTTGCAAAAGCCGAAGCCGCCCTTAAAAGCTATTCCGGAACGATTTCAGGTACCGGGGATGACCTTGAAACGCTCAGTACAAAAATCTCGGAGGCGAAGACTAAATTTTCCGAGCTTTCAAAGGAAGAAGAGACGCTTCAAAAAGAAAGTTCTTCACTCCGCTCAGAGATGAACAGTCTTGCAAACAGCATGAAAAGCCTTGAACAGGGCGAAGCACTGAGCTATAACACACTTCTTGATCTTATCGACAAATATCCTGAGTATGCGTCGGAGCTTGTCAACGCTGCCGGTAATGCCGACCTTCAAAGGGCTGCGCTTGAAAAGCTGTTTGAAGCGAAAAAGCAGGAATATATCCTCTCTCAGCAGGCGGCACTTGATAAAATACAGGCAAGCAACGATGAAACACAAAAGATCATATCAAATCTTAGAAGACAGGTAGAAGCTTATGCCGAACTTGAAAAAGCTAAGCAGACCGCTTTCGGAGTGTATCGAACAGCTCCTAATCCTGGTGTTATAGACGCTTTAAAAGAGCTTGCAGATCTTGAAAAACAGGTTGAAGAGGGCAAAAAGCTTGCGTCAGACTATCAAAGCAAGATCAACCTTGTCAGCGGGCTGAAAATAGGCGACTTTGTAAGCTCCGGAAAAAGCTCCGAAAAAAGCTCCGGAACATCGGACACAAACAAGGAAAAAAATGAGAGCGAAGACCTACGAAAAAAAGAAGTTGATTCGCTCAGCAAAATAAGCGATGCACTTACAGAAGCAATAAAAAACAGGTATGCCGAACAGAAAAAGCTTGAGGAACAGTGGATAGACGAAAGTATTGAAAACTGGCAGAAGTGGGAAAGCGAAACTGTCAGCGCTGTTCAGGGTCAGATAGACGCTCTCAATGAGCTAAAAAACGCTCAGCAGGAAGAAAACAGGCGTGAAGAGTACGAACAGAAACGTCAGGCTCTGGAGCTTGAACTGCGGTATGCTAAGGATGACTACAACAGAAAGAAGATACAAAAACAGATCGCCGCTCTCGACAAGAGCGAAAGCGAAAGGCTTTATGACCTTGAAATTGAGGAACGCAAAAAAGCTTTGCAGAAGGAAGCCGAAAATGTAAGGACAGTTTCAAAGGAAAAGCAGGACGCTTTAAGGGAACAAAAGACAAGCATTTCGGAAAAGTATAATACCTTGATGTCGAATAAGGCTTTGGAGGGTGAAGCATGGAATACGCTTCTTAATTCTTCATCTAAGGAGATATCCGACCTTATCGGAACTTATGCTCCGGAGTTTGATCTATTGGGCACTAAGCTTGGCGAGAGGATTTATGAAGCCTTTAAGAGCCGTATTGGAGACGTTTCGGGATTCGCTGACAAGATCACAGCGGCAGTTGACAACAATTCCGGACGGGCAAAGGCGGCGTCCGAACTGAAAGCCTGGTCTTCCCTTTCGGGTCAGAGAAGCAGGGAGCTTGAAAAAAACTTTTCTACAGAAGCACTAAAAAACAAGATTGTGGAGATTCTGGATAAATATTCTGCGCCTATAAAAGTTGTTACGGAATACAAGGGGATGCTTGCATATACGGCAAATTTGGCGGCGGACAAATTTTACAGCTCGTCCGGAGGCAATATCCAGGCATCATCCGGAGGTACGGCAAAAACCGTGAATGTCTATCTTACGGCTAATTTCAACGGTCAGGTCAACAGTCCTGTTCAGGTAAAAAGACAGCTTGAAAGCGTTGGTCAGGAAATCGCAAAGCAGATCGTCTGAGGAGGGATATAATGCAAAGAATAATTTATGTGCCGCCCGGCGGGAGTTTTGAGGACGCACAAAAACGTGTTGTGCTGGGTGCGGAAGAACCGTTTATTCTCGCTTCTGTCAGCGGGCTTGGCGGCAGTGAAGCGGACATAATAAGCTCAGAAACTGTCGGGATGGACGGCGAAGCGTATCACGGGACGCACATCCCGCCGCGTTTTGTAAAATGTACCGTGAGCATAAAGGGTCAGAACCGGGCTGATCTTTATGCTGAAAGAATGAGACTTGCGGGACTGCTGAGACCGCAGGGAAACAAAAAGGGCGATCTTTACTATGAAAACGATCATGTTTCGGTGAAGATAAAAGCCGTTCCGAAGGTTCCGGGAGATTTTGAAAAAAGAATAAAGCTTTATCTCAGCTCGGAAATTGAATTTTACTGTCCGGACCCGTACTGGTCGGGACTTTCGGAACATCGGGCGGACATTGCAAATGTCGAGGGAGCGGGGCTTGTTCTGCCGTGCGAGTTCAATTCCATAGTGCTGATGCGCACTATAAACGAGCTTGATATAAACAACTCGGGAACTTCCAGAGCTCCTGTGAGGATAACGATCATCGGACCTTCCGAAAGTCCGGTGATAACAAATCAGACTGCCGGAAAGGCCATAAGGCTGAGAAGGGCACTTTCTTCCGGAGAAATTCTTGTGATTAACACAGAACGCGGAAACAAAAGCGTGAGGCTTTACAGCAATGACACGGAGACGGACGCTTTTGGATATCTTCATCCTCTGTCGAAGTTCTGGGAACTTGAACCCGGGGTAAATCATATTGTATACGGAAACGGCGGTCAGGCCGAAACAAGCGTACACATAAACTGGTTTGACAGGTATGCGGGGGTGTAAATATGGAGTGCCCGTACATTAAAATTCTCAGTCCTGAGCTGGAATTTCTTTATGAGATCGACAGGTACACTTCACTTGATTTCCGCAGATCATGGCAGGGCGTCGGAGATTTTACCCTCGTTTCAGACGGGTTTTATCCCTGTTTTAAGAAGAATAATATAATCATGGTCGGAGATGATCCACACAAAGCGGGCATTATCAGAACGGTAAATGTCAGCGAAACCGACAGAGTTATCACTGCTGTTACTGGACAGACACTTGACGGGTTTACGTCTCAACGGACGGTACTGCCAATTGAAAACAACGGAGGGTATTTTTCCGTTCCGCCGCAGTCACAGCACAGAAATGTATCTGCGGAAGAGACAATAAAGACGTTTATTTCATCCTGCCTTGGAGCGGATGCGGAGGACACGAACAGAAGGCTAATGGACGGGAATGGCAGAATAATGCTTGTGACCGGACAAAATCGGCACAGAGGTTATCCGACCGAATGGGGATGCCGGTATACTGCTCTTGATGAAGAACTCCAGGCGATATGCGAATACTGCGACTGCGGGTATGAAATTTATATCGACTTTGAGAACAGTCAATTTGTTGCTGAGTATATTTCCGGAACTGACAGGAGTGTAAATAACAGTGCCGGAAGAAGCTGCGTTATTTTATCAACGGAGTTTGAGAGCGTTTCGGAGATAGTGTATACCGATGATTACAGCTCATACAAAAATATTGCCTACTGCGGAGGAAAAGGCGAAGGAGACGACAGGGCGGTAATATCCGTGACCAACGAAGCCGATACGCCGGCAGGAATAGACCGCTTTGAAACCTTTATTGACTGCGGAGAGCTTGAAATAGCCGAAACTCCGACGGCTCTGTCTCTTGGGGAAGAAGGAAAACACAAGCTTGAAGAACATAATTTCATAAAGAGTCTGACAGCAAAGATATCTGCGGCAGGCTCTTTTGTTTACGGCAGGGATTTTGAGCTTGGCGACCTTGTGACGGTACAGAGTGAAGAGATCGGACTTGAACAGGATATCAGGATAAGCGAGGTCGTTGAAAGCTTTGAACCGCAGAATTATTCGGTGTCGGTGACGCTGGGAAAGCCGCCGAAAAGAATAAAACGTGCGATAAGAAGCATAAGAAATGAGGTGAGATAGGTGGCTGAGACATACGGATTTTTTAATTCCGCAGAGGATGATGTCAGATCATATTCGGCGGAGGATCTCGCATCGGCTTTGGGAATTTTGGTTTCTGACGGAATAGCCGGAGGCAGTCAGGCGCTATCCGCAAGCCGTGACGGACTTACGGTAACGGCAGGTGCGGGCGGCGCTGTTATTGACGGTTACTGGTACAAAAACAGCACAACTAAAACTTTTGAAGTCTCCCCGCCCTCTTCGGGGGTCAGGTATGACAGGATCGTTGTCCGCCTTAACCGGACGGCAGGAACGATAAAGCTTGTTTACAGAAAAGGAACGGCGCAGGATGCTCCTGAGCTGTACGACAACAGTACATACAGGGAAATACCTGTTTGCAGGCTTGTTGTTGTGCCGACGACTGTGACGGGAATAACAGACGAAAGAAGTTTTATCAGATTGAGAGGAGGAACATAAATGCAGGAGATACACAACAAGATCGCCCTTGATGTGAACTCGGAAAAAAGCTCGGCAGTTATAACGGCGAAATCCGAGGACAAGGGCACACGGTATATTGATGCGGAATTGACCTTCGGCGGAGAAAAAATAACCATTGGGAACAATGACAGAGTTGTTATGACGGCTGCCGAAGCGGACACGGGAAGAACGATAGGCCTTATTGACGGAAGCGTACAGAATGGCAATGCCGTAATAGAACTTACGGATGAATTGCTGTCTGCTCCCGGAAAGCTTGACTGCGAAATTGCCGTTTACGGAACAGATTCAAAGGTGCTGACATCGGCAAGGTTCAGACTTGTTATAACGGAGAGAATAGACAGCGAGGTAATTGAAAGAGAAGCTGACTTTTCGGCTCTGACAACGGCACTTTCGGACGTTGCAGGCACTTCAAACCGCATTGATGCCCTTACCGAAAGAGTACAGCCCGTGTCCTTGGGAGGTACGGGAGCGACAGATATAATTACTGCCGCGCAGAACCTGAAAACCGCAAGCCTGAAATCCGGAACGGCTATAGCAGAAAATGATGATCTTGACGATTATAAGACACCAGGAACGTATTACGCTTTGAGAACTGCCGCACTTACTCTGACACATTCGCCTGTTGACGGTGCATTTAAGCTTTATGTAATTGAACAGCAGACGAACTATTATATACAGATTCTTGTTGCCGTTGTCGGCAATACGATGTGGTTCAGAGGTTCAGGAACGGCAAACACCTACAGCGAATGGAGAAAGGTGCTGACGGCTGATACTGTCGTTGAAGAATCGGGAACATGGACACCCGTTCCGGAAAGCGGAACTATTTCTACCGTTACGGCAAACTATTTTTATGACGGCAAAAGAATAACCGTCCTTGCTAAATTCACATGTGGAAATGATGTTGCAACAACGCTTAAACTAACGGGACTGCCCGTTGCGACAAGAAACAAGAGTGCCGGAAGTATAGTCGTGATGGATACTGCATCTGTTGTTTCTGTAATAGCTTCGGAATCAAAGCTGCAGGTAAAATCGGCGGAATCTCTCGCAGGTCAGACTGTGATCGTAACTATAACCTACATGGTATAAGGAGGAAGAAACATGGAGATCAGAACCACAATAACGATAGACAACCTTACAACGGAAAGCGTTTCGGTAAAGACGCAGAAAATTCTTGTTGACGGAAACGAGAGTTTTTTGCTCGGAGAGCCTTCAAGAACAGCATACACAAAAGATCAGGCTGACGATGTAAGAGAAAGTGTTCCCGAACCGTTTTTGTCGGCTATTCTTGATGTCTGGGGCATTTCAGAATCTGACGAAAGTGAGGAAGAAGAAAATGAGCAGTAAAACAAAAAGATGGTTAAAAGCCGCAGGCATAAGAGCGATTAAAACATTTGCTCAGACTGCGGCGGCAACTATCGGCGTAAATGCGACTATCGGGGCGGTGAATTGGATAGCGGTCGGTTCGGCGGCGACGGTCGCAGCAATTTTGTCTATGCTTACATCTCTTGCCGGACTGCCGGAGATCAAAGAAAGCGAGGGTGAGAACGATGGCTGACAGAGAAAAATTCTTACAGCAGGCAAGAACTTATATAGGGCAAACAGGGTATGGAGTTTGTATCCTGAAACTCAAAATAGGTTTTGTCTGCGACTGGTGCGCCTTTTCGGTATCGTCTATTATGAACGACTGCGGATTTGTCGGAAAGTACATAAAAGCTGTTGAAGGCGGCGCGGGAACTATCCCGAGATATTCTGACGGCAAGTTTGGTGAGTGGTTCAGAAAAGGCACAAAAGCACCGCAGGCGGGCGACTTATTCTTCCTGAGGTATAACGACTACCCATCGCGGGACAAGTATTTTTGCGACCATGTCGGTATTGTTGAGGCTGTTTCGGGAAATGTGATAACCACACTTGAAGGCAACGTTGACGGCATTTACGGCAACTGGGCGGCTACTTCGACATTCAAGCGCAAGACACGTTATCTCAGCGATTACAATATGTATGCTTTCTACCGCCCATTCTGGAAGGAAACAACAGGCACCGGAAGCAAAACGAAAACAAAGAAAACGACCGGACAGATCAGTCAGATCACGTCTTCAAAAGACGTGAATTTTGATGTAGTTGTTATTTCTGCCGATGGCGTGAATATCCGTTCAGGAGCGGGAACATCGTACAAAATACTCGGAGCGGTACCGTTTGATATCAAGCTTCATGTCAGCCGCCAGACCTCAGGCGGTGAGTACACATGGGGACTTATAGAATATTGCGGTATACTTGGCTGGATCGCACTTAACTTCTGTCAGAAGGTACAGAGCAAGGGCATTGACGAGCTTGCACATGAAGTTATAGCCGGAAAATGGAGCGCAGGCGATGAGCGTGAAAAACTTCTGAAACAAGCCGGATATGACTACATTGCAGTGCAAAAAAGAGTCAATGAACTGCTGGAATAACTGTTTTAAAGAGGTGTTAAATGATGATTTTACACAAGCAAAACCGTACAGCGTTTCGGAAATCAAGTTGGTTTTGTACATTAAAGCTCGTAAATGAAAATGGCGAACCGCTGAGATTATCCGAAAGAGAAAAAATTATTTTCGGTATAAAATCATCTTGCAATGATTCTGTATATGTCATCAGAAAAATATTGACATCGGATGATGAGATAAACGGAGCGTATCCTATATGTTGTAGTCCGGAAGAACTATCTATTGTGCCGAAACGCTACAGTTATGACGTTGGAGTTCAATATGAAGACGGAACATTTATAAGAATAGTTCCTGAATCAGACTTTTATGTCAAAACAAATATCACAGAAAAGGAGGAAGAATAATGGAAATAATCGGAGTTCTTACTCCGCCGAGATCGGAGGAAGAAGCGTATGCGGCAACCAATGCCCGCCTTGACAACATTATTTCTGCCGTCACGACTGATACCGAAGTCACCGATATCCGTGTCGGGGCAGACGGTGTGACATACCCCACAGCCGGAGAAGCCGTCAGGGTAAACATCGGCAATTTGAA
>DBWG01000110.1:0-174 GCA_002308635.1 Ruminococcaceae bacterium UBA1244
CTTGCTGTTACACTTATATAAGATACTGCTTTTTTGTCGAATTGTCAATAATATGATCGAAAGTTTCTGTAGCGCAGGGCTTTATTGCGGAGAAAAAATTATTTTGTTGAAAGATAACACGGGAAAGCCCTGACGGCAGGGAATACTCAATTTTTTGTATGAATGGCACATAAA
>DBWG01000110.1:194-4945 GCA_002308635.1 Ruminococcaceae bacterium UBA1244
GTAAAATAATTATTAACAAAATGTTAACCTATTAATAACAAAATACAGCTTTTAAACGTATCATTGCAATCAGCAGGAGGTAATTGATTTGTCACTCAATATCAAAAAAATACTGTCAGCACTTTTGGCATCGACAGTCATAGCATCATCCGCTGCTGTCGGAGTTTCCGCAGCTTCAGCAAAAACAACACGGAAAACATCTTCTTCTACGGCGGCATTACAGGAAACAGCTTCTGTTTCGGAAGAGCCTGTTTATGATTTTTCACCCGTTCCGGGAGCGGCTGCCTCAGACAAGACAGGAGAGTTCACGACTATCGGCTACAAGCACACGGTTTATTCACTTGACGACTATGTTCTCGCACTCAAAAGAACATACCGCACAAATGAAGAACTCAAAAGCGCTCTTGACGCTGCCGCAAAAACCGATGTTGACTATGTTGACAACACAAAGAGCAAGTATTTTCCGAAAATAGGCGATCAGGGACAGGTCGGTTCATGCGTTGCATGGTCGTGCATCTACTATCAGTTTACCAATGCCATCAACAAGATGCTGGACAGAGAGGCTACAGACGAGCATACCTTCCAGCCGATGTTCCTTTACAATATCTATGACGGCTGCGGTATGCCGAGACATATTGAGAATCTTCTCTTTACCACCGGCTGTGCGCCTGTTTCAATGGTAAGGGATACTCAGAACTATACCAACTGGAACGCCGAATATGAGATCTGGCGTGAAGCTGCAAATTACCGCATGAGGGATTATATCTGCTTTGCCACCTTCGGAGAGGCGGGCACAGAAGTAAGCTCTCCTGACGACAGCAATCTTGCCGCAATAAAGGCTGCACTGAGAGACGGAGATGTACTTTCTTATGCAGGTCCGATAGGCGATTACAAATATGAAAATGTCATTGCTGCACCCGGCGTTGACAAGGAGATAGTCGGCGACCAGATCGTTACAAAATGTATCGGCAGCGGAGTTGCAAACCACATGATGACTATTGTTGGCTACAATGACAATATATGGGTAGACCACAACAAGAACGGCAAGGTCGACGGCGGCGAGCTTGGTGCGCTCAAGATCGCAAACCAGTATGGCACCGGCTGTCATACAAACGGCTGCTTCTGGATATCCTACGATACGCTTAACAAAAAAACAACGGTTGAAGGCGCTGTAAACGATGCCAAAAGAAGCATTCCGATACTCGGTCCCGGCAAATGGGTAGTAACAAAGGCATACGGCACCTCAGGCATTTTCCTTGAATATACTATCAACTCCGACAACAGAACAGACAACTACATTGAGATCACAGCAAAAAGAAATTCCGACGGAATGACCTACACAAGAAAGGTAACACCCTATTTCTATTCCGACTATAAGAGAGCTTCAAACCAGCGTCTTAACTATCAGGGCAAGACAGGCTTCTGTGACGGTTCTATGGTTTCTGACCTCAACCTTGTTGTGGAGGATCTCGATTCAAACAACTTCAACGACTACACATGGAGCGTCAGACTTGTTGATGCAGGCGGCGACAGCTCACAGACTACATTCAAAGAGGTAAAGATCGTCGATGACAATACCGGAAAGACATACGATGTTGACGCTCAGTTCCCGATCAGCCTTAACGGTGCGGATAAGACGGTCTCTTTCAAAAAGTACTACAATTTCTCAAAGCTCTGTCTCCCCGATGCGTCTTCAATTACTGTCGGCAATGCACAGAAATTTACATTCAAGACCTCAAACGAGACCTTCGGCTCAACTCCCATAAAGTATACCATGACGATCTCTCAGAACGGCAAGAAGATATTCACAAAGGTACATAAAGCTTCTGCCGTTAATAAATCCGCCGGAAGCTCAGTTGTCAAAGGCTCATGGACTCCGTCAAAGACCGGAAAATATACCGTCACTATCTCTTCAACGGATGCTGCCGGCAATACCGCAGAGCGTTCTGCTGAATTTACAGTCAACAGCCAGAAGCTTGCTGTCCGTTCCATAAATATCGACAAGGGCAAGTATGTCGATATGTGCGACCAGATAAAGATCACTCCACAGGTGACCGGCGGAAAGGGCCCCTATACTTATTCCTACTACTACGTCAAGGGCGGCAAGACAATAAAGCTTGCAGAAAATACAAAAAGCACCTTCAAAACAAAGACCTTCGGAACAAACTCAGGTTCATATAAGTTCATTGTAAAGGTCAAGGATTCGGAAGGAACAGTAGCTCAGGCAACACAGTATGTTGTCGTTACTCCCGCAAGCGTTTCAAGACTTGTCTATGATATTTCCAATGTTGTACCCGGCAAGACCGTAAAGGTCGGCGCAGAAGTAAATTATCTTCCTGAAGGTCTCAGCGGTCTGGAGTATGTTTATACTTCCGAAAAGGACGGTAAGACCGAAACTCTCACAAAGAGCGGCGACAAGCAGGCATTGTGGTCACCAAAGGAAAACGGTGACTATAACATTACCGTCAAGCTGCTTCTCAACGGAAAAGCTATCGCTCAGAAGACCGATAAATTCAGTGTCGGAACCAAAGACATTGCAGGCATGAAGACGATAAATGTAAATGTCGTTTCTCATGTAAAGAGAGAGACCGCTGAATCCGGATATAAGCTCCATTACTGGAACGCTGCCGGAAAGATCGGCGATTCTGACTGCGTATCACTGAATTCCACAAAGGAAAAGTATGTCGGCTTCTGGAAAAATGCCCAGGTATTCTATCAGTATGTTGCTTATATACCTGATGATTCCGTAGGATATAAGTTCCATATCGGAACAAGATGGTTCCCGGAGGGTATCGAGGTAGACGACGGAGACCCGAAAACCACCAATACAGTGTATGTATTCAACTATGACGGTGACAGAGCCGTTTATACAAACGAATGAGAAAAGCAGCCGGCGTATGGATGTGCGCCGGCTGTTATTTTGAAAATGTTTGTACAATATTAATATAAATTCTTAAAATGTTTTACTATTTTGTGCATTGACTATAAATGAATAAATGGTAAAATTATTATTAATATTGTTAATAATTTTATAATATTTTGTGAATTTATTCGGAGGTTATATTATGGCATTAAGATTAAGAAAATTATTGGCATCATTGTTGGCATCAACAGTCATAGCTTCTGCAGGTGCATCGGGCGCTTCGGCAGTGCAGAATGACCGGCAGCCGTNNCAGCCGATACCGGAGGCATCGCCCTCAGCATCACAGGCGCAGACGGCTCCCGGAACTGTCAATATCTCAAAGAAAGGTGAGATCCCTTCGATCCATTACCGCTACAGGATCACAAACTATGATGACTATATCGCAGCGGTAAAGGCTACCGGCGCATCAAATCAGGCAATAAAAGAAGCAATAAGCAATGCGGAAAACTATGTAGACTATGTTGACAACAGCAAGCTCAAATATTTTCCGGAGGTAGACACTCAGGGCGGTGTCGGTTCATGCTGTTCATGGTCGGTGGTGTATTATCAGTTCACACATGAAGTCAACAAAATGCTCGACAGGACAGCAAGCCGTGAAACTACATTCCAGCCGGTTTTTGTCCATAACCTTTTTGCCGGCGGAAGCTACAGGGGCGACATGGCTTGGGTAATAAGCGAGATACTCAATACAGCGGGCTGCGCTACCTTCTCTACAGTATCCGATACACAGGCTGACAAGACATGGAACGCCAGCTATGATGTATGGAAAGAGGCTCATAACTACAGAGTGAGCAGCTATATGGACTATGAAAACATCGGACGCATAAATTCAAGGATAACATCTCCTGATGATCCTGACCTTGCCGCACTCAAGGCAACAGTCAGAAACGGCGACCTTATCTCCTTTACCTGCTTTATCGGTTCCTTTGTAAAACAGCCTATCGCTGCAGCACCGGGCGTTGATGACGAGCTTGTCGGAAAGGAAATAGTCACCAAGACCAGCGGCACAGCGGGCTGCCATGAAATGACGATCGTAGGCTATAACGACAATATCTGGACAGACCTTAACAAAAACGGCAAGGTCGATGAGGGCGAGATGGGCGCTTTCAAGATCGTAAACTCATGGGGCAAGGATAAGCTCAACGGCGGTTTCCTCTGGGTAGCTTACGATGCACTCAATCAGCAGTCGGTCGTAGAGGGCGTAGCTTATGATAAAGCAAGAGTCGTTACAATGTACGACTTCGTAAAGCTGAATGTTTCTCCGAGCTATAAGTTCTCAAATATTTACCTCAAATATACAGTCAATTCCGCAAACAGAGCAGACAGCTATATTGAAATAACCGCTACGAATAAGTTTGACGGAACTTCATACACAAGAAAAACGATCCCCTACTGTTCAGTAGGTCTGAGCAGCTCAGAACATCAGAGTCGCAACTACGAGGGCAATAATGAAGGTCAGCTCTGCGACGCTACCATGATCGTTGACCTTGACAATATCGGTAAGGGTCTGGATTCCAACAGCTTCAACGACTATTTGTGGGATGTCAAGTTCGTTGATGACGGAGCGGACGCATCCGCACTTACAGTCAAAGACATTTCTATCTTTGATGAAACGACCGGAAAAACATACGACTTTGATGCTCAGTTCCCGATCTCTGTAAATAAATCTTCAAAGAGCATCAGCCTCAAGGAATACTACAATATCAATAAGATCTCTATGCCGGCAGCTTCTTCACTTACAGTAGGCAGTGAGATAAAGTTCACCTTCAAGACTCAGAATGAGACCTTCGGCTCAACTCTCATAAACCTGAATCCGTGAAACTCAAAA
>DBWG01000148.1 GCA_002308635.1 Ruminococcaceae bacterium UBA1244
GCACTTCGTGCCACCTCCCTCAGTGAAGGAGGCTTTATCACTTTCTGTCGTTCTTGCGGAAGTTGTTTCTCGGACCTGAAGGACGGCGTGGAGCTACATCATTTTCAGGTGTAAGACCTTCAACCTCGATAAGAGCTTCACGGCGTGAGAGGTTAAGTCTGCCCTTGTCGTCAATATCGAGCACCTTTACGATGATGATATCATCAACATTTACAACATCGGTAACCTTTTCTGTACGCTTTACATCAAGCTGTGAGATATGGCAAAGACCTTCTTTTCCGGGAGCGATCTCAACGAATGCACCGAAATCCATAAGTCTTGTTACCTTGCCCTTGTAAATTGCACCGGGTTCGGGATCTCTTACGATAGTATCAACTATTGTCATAGCTCTGTTGCAGTTGTCGAGGTCAAGACCGCTTACATATACATGTCCGTCCTCTTCAATGTCTATCTTTACATCACATTCTGCACAGATCTTCTGTATTACCTTACCGCCTGAACCGATAACTTCTCTTATCTTGTCAACAGGAATAACCGTTGAAAGCATCTTCGGAGCATACTTTGAAAGCTCCTTTCTCGGTTCGGGGATAGCCTTGAGCATTACTTCATCAAGGATATAGTCACGAGCTTTATGTGTCTTATAAAGAGCCTCTTTTACCATTTCGGGAGTAAGACCGCTGATTTTAAGATCCATCTGGATAGCTGTGATACCCTCGTGTGTACCTGCAACCTTGAAGTCCATATCGCCGAAGAAATCTTCAAGTCCCTGAATATCAACCATTGTCATCCAGCGGTCACCCTCTGTTATAAGACCGCATGAGATACCTGCAACGGGAGCCTTTATCGGTACACCGGCATCCATGAGTGAAAGTGTTGAACCGCATATAGAACCCTGTGATGTAGAGCCGTTGGAAGAAAGTATCTCGGAAACAAGACGTATTGTATAGGGGAACTCCTCGGCCGAAGGAATTACAGGAACAAGTGCACGTTCAGCGAGTGCGCCGTGACCTATTTCACGTCTGCCGGGACCTCTTGAAGGCTTTGTTTCGCCTACTGAATAGGACGGGAAGTTATAGTGATGGATATATCTCTTTGTTGTCTGGTCGTCAATACCGTCAAGTGTCTGCTGGTCGCTTATTGAGCCGAGAGTGGTTATAGTAAGCACCTGTGTCTGACCTCTTGTAAAAAGACCTGAACCGTGTACTCTGGGAAGAACGCCTACTTCTGAAGCGAGCGGACGCATCTGATCCATAGCTCTGCCGTCAACACGCTTCTGCTCATCAAGGAGCCAGCGGCGGACGATATATTTCTGTGTCTTATAAAGACAGTCGTCTATTTTCTCAGCCTGATCGGGATAGATCTCGTCGAACTTCTCGTGAACTGCGTCATAGATGGGTTTGAGTCTTTCGTCACGAACTTTCTTGTCGTCTGTGTCGAGAGCAACACGGATATCATCAATTGCGAATGATTTGATAGCGTTCAGCATTTCTTCATCAGGCTCGTTGCTGGGATACTCAAACTTTTCTCTGCCGATCTCAGCCTGAATACCCTTGATGAATTCAATGATAGTCTGGTTAGCCTCGTGGCCTGCCATGATACCGTTGTACATAACATCATCCGGAACGATATTTGCGCCTGCTTCGATCATTGCGATCCTGCTGTCGGTTGAAGCAACGGTAACAGCCATCTGGCTCACGTCACGCTGTTCTCTTGTGGGGTTGATGATAAACTCGCCGTCGATAAGTCCCACAGAAACAGCGGAGATCGGTCCGTTCCACGGGATATCGGAAATGCTCAGTGCGATAGAAGTACCGACCATTGCGGCTATCTCAGGAAGGCAGTCCGGATCATAAGCCATTACCGTACAAACAACGGAAACATCGTTTCTCATGTCCTTCGGGAAGAGCGGACGGATAGGTCTGTCGATAACACGGGAGATAAGGATAGACTTTTCGGAAGGTCTGCCCTCTCTCTTGCCGAAGCCGCCGGGAATCTTTCCCATTGCATACTGCTTCTCTTCAAAATCAACTGAAAGCGGAAAGAAGTCAACGCCCTCTCTCGGCTTGGGTGCAGCAGTGACCGCAACATGAAGTACTGTCTCGCCGTAGCGGACAAGACAAGCTCCGTTTGCAAGCTGAGTCATCTTGCCGGTTTCTACGACAAGCGGTCTGCCTGCAAATTCTGTTTCAAACACTCTGTAATTTTCAAACATTTTGTTACCTCCGTTTGGATTTATTGTCGGAGGGAAATCCCGGTTTAGCAATAAAACCAAAGAACATTATCTGTTCCCTCGTTTCACTGCTAAAATCCGAAACTGCCGCTCCATTGATGTGATTTTATAACTGAAACAAGGCAGTCTGCAAGAAACAGACTGCCCCGAAACAATTCTTACTTACGGATACCGAGTCTTGCAATGATCGAACGATAGCGTTCAATGTCTACCTTTGTAAGATAGCTCAGAAGACTTCTTCTCTGACCGATCATTTTGAAAAGACCGCGTCTTGAGTGATGATCCTTCTTGTGTGTCTTGAGGTGCTCGGTAAGGTCGTTGATCCTCTTTGTGAGAAGAGCGATCTGAACTTCAGGCGAACCCGTGTCGCCTTCGTGAGTAGCGTACTCTTTGATGATAGCATCTTTTTCTTCTTTAAGCATGATTATCCACCTTTATAAAATATTTTCGTCAAACCCTGTCGTTCTCAGTCAACGGCTGTGGATTCCCCATAGGGGCTTATCCCGAAAACCGGGAGCGGGGCATCAACGTTTCATATTATAACACAACAAAAGCACTTTGTAAAGTGTTTTTTTACAGCAGGCAGAAGCAATGATGAGTGTGGAGTTGACTAACTATTAAAAGTCAATACCCNNTACCCTTCTGAAAAATTTTTAAAAATTTTTCAGAAGGGTAAAGGGTGCAAAAAGGTAAGCCGAAAATGTTGAATTTTTTCGACAATTAGTTATTATTCGATTGTTGACAGTCAGTGAGCTAAATCGTAATCAAAAGTGACGTTTTTGATTTGCATAGTGTAAATCATACGAACAAACTTTTTGGCAACGTGGGACAAAGCTACACGATGAGTCTTGCCTTCGGCACGTTTCTTTGAGTAGTATTCAGCAAAAACAATGTTATGCTGAACAAGTGTTAGAGCACAATTCATAAGTGTGTATCGCAGATAAGGAGAACCATGCTTGACCATCCTGCCTCCATGCTCGGATGTACCTGATTGATAATAACCGGGTTCTATGCCTGCAAAAGAAAGCATTTTTGAAGGGTTTGAAAATCTGTTAAAATCTCCATATTCGCCGATTATGGAAGCAACAGACATCTCTCCTATGCCCGGGATAGACACGATCGGTGTATTTATATCAGAAAGAATAGCTTTTATCTCAGATTCGAGCTGGTCAATTTTAGCGTCCATTTGGTTATAAATATCAATGGTCATTTCCATTTGCATTACAAGATAATCCGTTGAATGACCGACGGTGTTTTTAGCGAGCAGTTTGAGCTTGTTGAACTTTGCTGTTGTAAAGTGACCTCTGGATTTTGATCTCAGAATCTCATAGGATTTTGAATTCATGTTGGCGATTTTCTCCGGAGTCTGATAATTGGCAAGTATGTACATTGAGGTAGCTCCGAGTTTGTTATCAAAAAACGGCTTGAATTCAGGAAAAATAAGATCAAGAATGTTAGTAAGCTCGACAAGCTGACGGCTTCTTTGCTTAATTAAATTATTTCTGAATCTCGTTAGTGACTTTAAGGCTTCGATGTGGTAGAATGAACTCGGATAGGGTTTGTATTCTACCGTCA
>DBWG01000072.1:0-654 GCA_002308635.1 Ruminococcaceae bacterium UBA1244
TGCCAATTCCATCACACCGGCGTTTATCAAATTGCACTATCAATTATATATTATTTTTTCTTTTTTGTCAAGAGTGTTGTTGCCGGTCTTTTTGAAAAATGAAAGTCAAATTATAAAATACTTAGAATAACAGAGAAAAAAGCAGTATTTACGAGAAAACAATGTATAATAAATAAAATCCGACTAAAATTTGACTTATTCTGACTTTGACCTTTTCTGACTTTCGGTGTATGATATAGCTACAAGGTCAGGAAAGGTCAAAAAGATATGAAAATACAAACCGGATATCGAGTACCGTTCCGACCGGATCACAAAACAGACAGAAGTGATGAAAATGAAAATGAGCGATATTGTGGCGAGATACATTATGGATATGCTTGATGAAAGCAACGGCAATGCCGAGATACAGCGCAACGAGCTTGCGGGGCTTTTAGGATGCGTACCCAGCCAGATCAACTATGTTATTTCGTCAAGATTCACACCTGAACAGGGGTATATTGTAGAGAGCAGGCGTGGAGGCGGAGGATATATCAGAATAACGAGAGTGACCACCGACAGAAGGATAGCGATAATGCACATTGTTAATTCTATCGGAGACAGCATTTCGTCAGCTTCGGCTGCGACTATCCTTGATAATATGGCTCAGCAGGATAT
>DBWG01000072.1:731-1875 GCA_002308635.1 Ruminococcaceae bacterium UBA1244
ATGAGGGATGTTCTGAGAGCCGCAGTAATGAAGAATATGCTTGCAACAATTGTAGTTTTACAAACCTGAAAAGAAGAAAGAGGAGGAATCATTATGTTATGTCAGTCTTGCGAAAAGAAACAGGCAACCACACACATCAAAACAATTCTTAACGGTGAACTAAAGGAATATCGTCTTTGCAGCGAATGTGCAAAGAAATTAGGCTATGGACCATTCTGGAGCGATGCCGGATTTGACCTCGACAAGCTGTTCGGCAGCTTTATGGAAGGTCTTGGCGGTTCAAGAACACAGAAACGCTGCCAGTGCTGCGGAAGCAGCTTTGAAGACATTGCAAAAAGCGGCAAGGTAGGCTGTGCCGAGTGCTACGAAACGTTCTATGAGGAGCTTCTTCCGTCCGTCAGAAGGATACACGGCAGAACCTCACATACCGGAAAACTTGCACATTCCGCCGGAACAGAGGTAAAGATCAGAAACGAAATCGCAAAGTGCCGTTCGGAGCTTGAACAGGCGATAAAAGATCAGGAATTTGAAAAAGCCGCCGAGCTGCGTGACAGGATACGTGAGCTTGAAAAGAATAATCCCGACAATGCCTCTGTAAACTGAAAGGAGTGACAGTTATGACATCAAATAAATTTACAGATCTGAAAGACGTGAGCGATGTTGTTATCAGCACCCGCATAAGATTTGCAAGAAACCTGAGAGAATATCCCTTTCCGTGCAGGCTGAGCGAAGAAAAAAAGCGCAAGGTAATGTCCATCGTAAAGGAAGCCGTACTTGACGGCAATTCGGCTATTTCCCACCGCTTTAACTACATCCAGATGTCCGAGCTTACTCAGGAAGAGGCAGTGTCACTCGTTGAGCGCCACCTCGTCAGTCCGGAATTCATTTCCGACAGACAGGGCAGGGGACTTCTTCTCCTCGATGATGAAAGCGTAAGCATTATGATAAACGAAGAAGATCATGTCAGGATACAGGTCATCAATTCCGGCATGAAGCTTAACGAAGCATTTGAGCTTGCCGACAAGATCGACACTCTGCTTGACGAGAGCCTGAATTTTGCATTCAACGAGAAGTTAGGTTATCTTACACAGTGCCCGACAAATATCGGCACAGGTATGAGGGCATCGCTTATGCTTCATCTTCC
>DBWG01000072.1:1924-4513 GCA_002308635.1 Ruminococcaceae bacterium UBA1244
GGCATAGCGATAAGAGGACTTTACGGAGAGGGTTCTGAGCCTGTCGGAGCGATATATCAGCTTTCAAATCAGGTCACACTCGGCATAACCGAACAGGAAGCAGTAAAGAATCTGAATGATATTGCCTGCCAGCTTGTTATTCAGGAAAGAAATGCCCGTGAAAGCCTGTCGGAAAACATCAACGTGCTTGATGACATCTGCCGTTCCTACGGCATACTGATGTATGCAAAGCTTGTCAGCAACAGCGAGTGCATGAAGCTTTTGTCGAATGTGAGATTCGGCGTTGAGATGGGGCTTTTTGATATTGACTGTGAATTGCTGAACCGTCTTATCATCGAGATACAGCCGGCAATGCTGATGAAAAACATCGGCAAGAAGCTCACACCCGCAGAACGGGATCATATCCGTGCAGAGCTTGTAAGGACGGCGCTCAACCAGAAAAAGATACCCGCAAACCGCCGTCTCGGCACAAACGATTGATTTAAAGCGCAGAAACTTAAGCAGCGGGCATCTGCATCGTGAACCACAAGGGTTCACTTTGGCTGTTCTTTATACGTCCACAGTTTTTAGTAGTGTGAATTGTGGAGTTCCGAACACTTCGAAACCTTCGAAACCATAAATCCTATTGCAGAAAAAACAGAGAATATTTTAAAAAAAAATTTTTGCAGAATTTCTCATAATGGAAAAATGGGTTTCGATGGTTTCGCACAATGAAGAAATGTAAATAAAATCAGGTTCAGAGGGACACCGCCAGACGTGGAAAGTATAGCCAAAGCGACCCGTAAGGGTCGTGACGCGGACGGTTCAAACAGAAGTTTATGCGTTCCAAAATAGGGACCGGCGGCTCGCCGGAGGAGGGAAGAGTATGTATAAGTTTAATGGATTTACTGAAAAGGCAAATAAGGCGATAAATTTGGCAATGGAGGCGGCTCAGGAGTTCGGCCACACATACGTGGGAAGTGAGCATATATTGCTCGGACTTCTTAGAAATGAGGACGGTGCGGCTTTTACCGTCCTTGAAAAGTGCGGTGCAGATGAAGAGACACTCACAAAGCTTATCAAAGAGGAAATAGGCTGCGGAGATGTGACAAGGCTCACTCCGGAGGACTTTACACCAAGGACAAAAAGAGTTCTCCAGACAGCTTTGATACAGGCGGCAAAAATGGGACATAACTATGTCGGTACAGAACATCTTCTCCTGTCGCTTATCGCGGACAGCGAGAGCTATGCCGTCAGATTCCTTGAAATGATGAACATTCGTACATCGGATATCATCAGGATGTTCAGGGAGGCTTTCGGCGGAGAATCTGAGGACGATCTTGAAAATGAAGATATCGCAGAACCTTCACAGCCTAAGTCTAAGGGCGGCAGTACAAAAATGCTGGATAAGTTCGGCAGAGACCTTACTGCTGTCGCCGCAAAAGGCGAGATAGATCCCGTTATCGGCAGACAGAACGAGATCGACAGGGTCATCCAGATACTTTCAAGAAGAACAAAGAATAATCCTTGTCTTATAGGTGAACCGGGTGTCGGCAAAACTGCCGTTGCAGAAGGACTTGCACTGAAAATCGTAAACGGCGAAGTGCCTGAACCGCTCAAAAACAAGCGTATCGTTGCGCTTGACCTTACAAGTATGATCGCCGGTACAAAATACAGGGGTGATTTTGAGGACAGGATAAGCAACGCCATAGATGAGGTCAAAAAGGCAGGCAATGTGATACTGTTTATTGATGAGCTTCATACCATAATCGGCGCAGGTTCTGCGGAAGGCTCAGCCGATACCGCAAACATCCTGAAACCTTCTCTTGCAAGAGGAGATTTTCAGGTCATCGGCGCAACAACTATCAACGAGTACCGCAAGTATATAGAAAAGGATGCCGCTCTTGAAAGACGTTTCCAGCCGGTAACTGTCGGTGAACCGTCAGAGGAAGAAGCAATAGAGATACTCAAAGGTCTGCGTGACCGCTATGAAGCACATCACAAAGTTAAGATCGGTGATGAAGCTATAAAGGCGGCGGTCAAGCTGTCGTCAAGATATATCGCAGACAGGTTCCTGCCCGATAAGGCGATAGACCTTATAGATGAGGCGGCTTCAAGAGTAAGGCTCAGAACGTATACCGCTCCTGATGACCTTCAGGAAACCGAAAACAGGATAAAGGCTCTTGAACAGGAAAAAGCCGAAGCTGTAAACGCTCAGGATTTTGAACGTGCGGCTAAGGTCAGGGACGAAGAGAAAAAGCTCCGTGAAGAGCTTGAAAACAGGAAAAAGGAATGGCAGGAAAAGAACGAGCGTAAAAACGGCGAAGTCACGGCTGAGGATATCGCAGAGATAGTATCAAGCTGGACAGGAGTTCCCGTTGTACAGCTCACAGAGGAAGAGAGCCAGAGACTGCTGAAACTTGAAGAGATACTTCACAAGAGGATAATCGGTCAGGACGAAGCAGTAACTGCAGTTTCAAAGGCAATAAGAAGAGGCAGGGTAGGTCTTAAAGACCCCAACAGACCTGTCGGCTCATTCATATTCCTCGGACCTACGGGTGTCGGAAAGACGGAGCTTTGCAAGGCTCTTGCAGAGGCAATGTTCGGTGA
>DBWG01000111.1 GCA_002308635.1 Ruminococcaceae bacterium UBA1244
CTGAACTACACCCGCATATCAGCGACTTAATTATATTAGCACATGATTCTTTAATTGTCAATAGGTTTTTGAAAAAAAATTTGTTCTTAAAAAATATTTATTCCGTAAGGTCATAAACATCCATGAGACGTGATGTTGACAATAATGACTGTGATGGGATATAATTATAGCACAAAAAACAGACTAAGGAGGATCACTATGAAAAAGAATTTTGGTGCAAAAGCGGTTATTACCCCGCTGCCGGTACTGATAATCGCAACATACAATCAGGACGGTACCCCGAACGCTATGAACGCTGCCTGGGGAGGTCAGTGCGGAAGAACTCACATCGCACTGAATCTCGGTGAACACGCAACAACGGAAAACATCCGCAGGAATCAGGCGTTCACAGTCAGCTTTGCCGACAAAAAGAACCTTGTTGCTTCGGATTATGTCGGATTGGTTTCCGCAAAGAACGACAAGGACAAGATGAA
Source organism: Ruminococcaceae bacterium UBA1244 (assembly GCA_002308635.1). Lineage (GTDB taxonomy): Bacteria > Bacillota > Clostridia > Oscillospirales > Acutalibacteraceae > UBA1213. Next base: position 474 of record DBWG01000111.1, read on the forward strand.
AAAGTCAGGTCTTCACACCGAAAAAAGCGAATTTGTCAATGCGCCCGTTATCACTGACTATCCGCTGACTCTTGAATGTAAGGTAGTTTCGATACGTGAAGAGCTTGGCGAGATCAGGGTCGTCGGTGAAGTCGTCAACTGCTGTGCAGATGAGGAGATACTTGACGATAACGGCACTATCGACATCGGAAAGATAGAGGCACTTGTTTATGATTCGCCCTCACATTCCTACAGGGTAGTAGGCGATGTTGTCGGAAGTGCTTTCAGCGCAGGCAAGGCTCTGAAGTGATCGGAGGGTGCTATGACTCTTACGGACATTATTGAGCTTAAAGAGAAGATCCTGATGTGCGGGGATGCCGATGAAGCCGCAGCCATACTTGATGAATACGGCGAAGACGGCGGCAGTGACATTGCGTTGAGGGTCTTTGATTCGGTGAAAAATACCGGCGAAAAGAAATTTTCGTTCACAGAAGCAGAAGCGCTTTTTTGCGGCGGGGCATTGAAATGTCCTTCCTGCGGAAATGCCTCTCCCGATAAGATACTCAGCAATTCTTCCGAGCTGTTGTCTGATGATCCAGACACGCATTTCGGCTGCTGTGAATGCGGCGAACAGTTCACGGCAGGAGCATAATATACAATAAAAAAGTCCCGGAGCGCAATGATGCTCCGGGCTTTTGCGTTATCTACAATAATTCTTTTGAAATTATGTGCAATGTTGTAATCATTCCGAAAATAGATGTAATTCATTGACAAAGGAAAAATAAAAATTTATAATAATACAGAATAATTATGTATGGGAATGTGGCTGATGACGGTTTCGCTTTGTATTGTTGCCTATAACGAAGAAGAAGCTTTGCACCTGCTTCTGGAACAGGTAAAAGCTCAGTCTTTTCCGAAAAAGAAAACAGAGATAGTTCTTGTCGACAGCGCTTCTTCTGACGGCACAAAGGATATTTTCCGGCGGTTTGCCGATGATAATAAAAATGAATATTTTTCTGTACAGGTGCTGGACAATCCCAAAAGGTCACAGGCTGCCGGCTGGAATACTGCGATAAGTGCGGCGCTCGGAGATGTCATTATCCGGCTCGATGCTCACGCTGAGATACCGGAGGATTTTATCGAAGAAAACATGAAGCTTATCGAAAGCGGAGAGGATGTCTGCGGCGGAGCAAGACCTAACAAAATACAGTCTCCGACTCCGATGAAGGAGGTTCTGTATCTTGCGGAAAGCTCTATGTTCGGCAGTTCTCCGGCTCAATACAGGAGAAGAACCGGAGAAAAGAAATATGTTGATTCCGTTTTTCACGCAGCCTACAGGCGGAGCGTTTTTGAAAAGGTCGGCGGGTTCAACGAGGATCTCGGCAGAACAGAGGATAACGAGCTTCACTGGCGCATACGCAGTGCCGGTTTCAGGATATGTCAGGGCGGAGAGATAGTCTCCTACCAGTACATAAGAGGAAAGCTTTCTTCGATGCTGAAACAGAAATACGGCAACGGAAAGTGGATAGGGCTTACGATGGGTGTGTGCTATCAGTGCATATCGTCATTTCATTTTGTGCCGTTCTTATTTGCGCTGTGCCTGTTATGTTCGCTGATACTTTTTGTCAGTTCGTTTATAACGGGGCTTTTGTGGATGGCTTATCCTTTTATTCTTGTTTTTGGGATATACCTTCTTGCAGACATTATGATGGCGGTCGCCGCCGTTGCCTCATATCCCAAAAAACATCCATTACAGCTGCTGCTTCCGGTATTCTTTTTCCTTCTGCACTGCGCATACGGTGTCGGAACGGCAGTCGGACTGCTGCAGCTTCCGTTCTATAAGCATAAGATCAAAAAGAAGGCACGGAAAACAGGCGTTTCTTCAAAGCAGCAGATAGAAAATGTACGTCAGTCTGTGATCGGAAATTCTCTGAAGTCAGGGGGTCGGGAGAATGGATAATGAAATGTGGATCAGCGCAAAAAAGAAGGGCTTTTTTGCGGTAATAAAGGAGTCATTTTGTCAGATTCCGGTTGAACACAGGGGCTTCTATAAGCAGATAGTGCTTCTTGCCAAGAACGATCTCATAAAAACCTACAAGGGCGCAGTCATAGGCCCGTTCTGGGCGGTAATGAAGCCGCTTTTTCAGCTTTTTGTATATTGGTTCGCTTTTACGATAGCATTGAACAGATCTCCTGTTGCCGGTGACATACCGTTTTTTGTATTTGCCATGACCGGATTCATTCCTTGGTGCTTTATGAGCGACTGTGTTTCAAGAGGGTCAAAATGTATCCGTGAGAACCGTCAGTTCGTCAACAAGATAGCGTTTCCGGTCTCTACGATACCGACATACACTACCCTTTCAAAATTCTATGTCCATTTGTTCCTGTTTGTTCTGGCTTATGTATATCTTATCACACAGGGCTATTATCCTGATGTCTATCATCTCCAGCTTATCGGATATGCAGCCCTGATGTTTATGTTTTTCCTTGCGCTGACGTGGTCGCTTGCGCCGATGTGTGCGTTCAGCAAGGACCTTGAAAGCCTTATAACCACGATAATGACCGGACTTTTCTGGCTTTCGGGCGTTTGCTTCAATTCCTACAAGATCGAGAATGATTTTGTCCGCAGGACAATGATGTTCAACCCGATGACCTACTTCTGCAACGGTTACCGCAAATGCCTGCTGTATGACCAGTGGTTCTTTGAGGGCTTTTACCACCCCGATTATGAAAACCTGATCTTCCTTGCGGAGTTCGTTATTGTAGTACTGCTTGGCATATTCAACTATAGCCGACTGAGAAAACGCCTTCCTGACGTTTTGTGACAAAGACGGGGATATCTTCGTAAAAAACGGAGATAATAAAATAATGCTTGATATCTGTTCCTTATCGGAGTACAATAAAAAATGTCCTGCCCGCCGTGCTGATTTTTGGACGGCGTGAGCGTTTACATAGATATTAAAGAAAAAGAAAAAGGAACTCTCTTCTGTACAATGCGCCCGATGTTTCGTCATTGAGCCTGACTGAGAGTATCCGGAAGAAGGGGTAATACAGAGTGGTATTTGCAGACCTGTTTTTTCTATATGGTTTTCTGCCGTTGTGCTTGCTGTTCTATTTTATGTTCAGAAAGCTTAATGCAAAAAACGTAGTACTTATTATTTTTTCATTGATATTCTATGCATGGGGAGAACCGCTGTATGTTCTCCTGCTGCTGTTCAGCGCAATGTTCAACTGGTTCATGGGCAGGATGATAGCTCATCAGAAGGAATATCCCAAGGACGCAAAGCTTTGTGTTGCGATAGCCGTCACAGTTGATATCCTGCTGCTGCTGGTATTCAAGTATACGGGATTCTTTGTTGAAAATATCAATGCCATACTTCCGTTTGAGATACCTTCGCCAAGGATATCTCTGCCGATAGGAATAAGCTTCTTCACTTTCCAGGCGATATCCTATATCATCGACTGCTATTGGGAGAACGTCGTACCGCAGCAGAGCTTCAAGAAGTTTCTTCTCTATCTGTCGCTTTTCCCGCAGCTCATAGCAGGACCTATCGTCCGCTACAGTGTTGTTGAGGAAGAGATAAACAACCGCAAGGTCACTGCCGCAGATATAAGTGAAGGTACACAGAGATTTATCGTAGGCCTTGCAAAGAAGGTCATTCTTGCAAACAGCCTTTACGGCATCGTCAAGCAGTTCTTTGGCGATGTAAATGCAAACCAATACAACGATGTTTCGTCCATGTCGTTCCTTGGAACATGGTTCGTTGTTATATGTTATTCGCTTTATGTCTATTTCGATTTCAGCGGATATTCCGATATGGCTATCGGACTCGGCAGGATATTCGGCTTCCACTTTGACGAAAACTTCAAGTATCCGTTCATCTGCAAGACTATCAGCGAGTTCTGGCAGAGATGGCACATCTCACTCAGCTCGTTCTTCAGAGATTATCTGTTCTATGTTCCGATATTCGGCAGACCGAGAAAGTATCTCAACCTGTTCCTCGTGTGGTTCTGCACAGGAATGTGGCACGGCGCTGCATGGAACTATATCTTCTGGGGACTGTATTTCGGACTGTTCCTGCTGTTTGAGATCAAGCTCGGAAAGAAGCGCCTGAAAAAATGGCCGAAGGTGCTGACACATATCTACAGCAAGCTCGTTATCGTAATAGGATTCGGTATTTTCTGCTTCTCGGATATGACTCAGCTCGGAAACTTCTTTATGAATATTTTTGGAATAAGCGCATTCACAAATCCGAATTTTGTATTCTCGGATCTGCTGACACAGAACGTGTTTATGAAAAATATTTTCCTGTTTATTGCTGCGATCATATTCTCCATGCCCGTTTTGCAGCTGCTCAAAAAGTTCTTCTTTGAATGGGGCAACAACGTGGTATATATTACGGGAAAGATGCTTGCAACGGCAGGCTGTCTGGCACTGCTCATATTGTCGAGCGTAATGCTTGTTGACCTGACAAACAACCCGTTCCTGTATTTCCGCTTCTGACGCTCTGACATAGGAGGTATAAAATGGAAAATAATATTCCCGAACAGAATAAAGATGCAATAGATGAGACGGTCTCCGCTGAGGAGATCACCGCCGAAGAGGAAGAGGTTCAGGCTGAGGAAACGGATGCCGCTGAGGAAACAGCTTCCGAAGAGGAGACAGTTCCCGCTGAGAAAAAGGCACTGCCGGATAAAAAAACGGAAAAAGCTCCTGAAAGCCGTCCGAAGAAGTCCAAAAAGCCGATCAACTCATATAAGAGGTCTACGATAAGACAGTTCTCTTCAACACTGTCGCTTTATATTATGGTGCCGGTAATTGCGGCAATACTTGTGTTTGTATGGTGCTTCCCTCGTTCTGAAAAATCGGAGATCGAGAACCGTAATCTGACGGAGTTCCCTGAGTTTTCGTTTGACAGATATTTCAGCGGAGGATTTACCTCCGGAATAAACAAGTGGTTCACCGACACCACGCCGTACCGTGACGATATAAAAAATATGAGCAACTCGTTCAAGAATACCTTCGGCATCACGACCGATGACACCGTTCACGTTGTCGGCGAGATCAAAAAAGCACCAAAGACCCCTGTAAGAAGATCCTGATATTGACGGGCTGTTTGCGGCTCATCAGTGACGAATAAAAGAAAAAGGAATGAAACAAGTATGAAAGAGCTTGAATTTCCCTTTGACGCAGAATACGTCATAAAAAAAAGAAAGTCTATAAAGCGCACACTTCTTGCTGACGGTACAAAAAGACTGAAAAAGAAAATAGCCGTTTTCGGCGGCTCAACAACAAACGATATAGTTGTCTATCTCGAACTGTTTCTTCTCAACAACGGCATTGAAGCAGAGTTTTATCAGTCTGAGTATGCTCAGTACTGGCAGGATGCCATGTTCCCGTCAGAAGAGCTTCTGGCGTTTGCTCCGGATATGGTCTTTATCCATACGACAAACCGCAATATCATAAACTATCCGAAAATGTCCGACAGCCGTGAGGATGTCAATAATATGCTCGAAGCCGAATACTCAAAGTTTGAGCAGATGTGGGCTAAGATAAAGGAGACATATCACTGCCCGATAATCCAGAATAACTTTGAGATGCCTTTTTACCGCCTGATGGGCAACAAGGACTGTTCCGACTACAGAGGCAGGGTCAATTATCTCACACGCCTCAACGAAAAATTCTATGCTTATGCCGACAGGACAGAGGGCTTTTATATCAACGATATAAATTATATTTCCGCAGCCTACGGCTTGAAGCAGTGGAGCGACCCGTCCTACTGGAATATGTACAAATATGCAATGTGCGTGGATGCGATACCGGAATTTTCCTTCAACCTTGCAAATATCGTCAAGTCTGTTTTCGGCAGGAACAAAAAGGCGCTTGCTCTTGACCTTGACAATACCCTCTGGGGCGGCGTTGTCGGCGACGACGGCGTTGACGGCATACAGATCGGTCAGGAAACAGGTGTTGCACAGTCATATTATGAGTTCCAGAGCTATGTGAAGTCATTGAAGGATCTTGGAATAATCCTGACGGTATGCTCAAAGAACGACCACGAAAACGCCATAGCAGGACTTAACCATCCAGAAGGCGCACTGAAGCCCGATGACTTTATAATCATAAAGGCAAACTGGGAAAACAAGGACAGGAACCTTATCGAAACAGCCGCAGAGCTTAATATACTTCCGGATTCGATAGTGTTTGCCGATGACAACCCCGCTGAAAGGGCTATCGTCAGCGCACAGATCGCCGGTATAAGCGTTCCGGAGATGGAGGGCGTGGAGAATTATATCACAACTATCGACAGGAACGGCTATTTTGAGGTGACAAATTTCAGCGATGACGACCTCAAGCGCAACGAAATGTATAAGGCAAACGCTCAGAGAGCCGCACAGCAGGCTTCGTTTGCGGATTATAATGAATATCTTCTCAGCCTTGACATGACTGCCGTTATTGATGATTTTATTCCCGTATATCTCCAGCGCATAACTCAGCTCACAAACAAGAGCAACCAGTTCAATGTTACAACAAAGCGCTATACCCCGACAGAGATGGAAGAGGTATTTAACAGCAGTGAATATATCCGTCTTTACGGCAAGCTTGTCGATAAATTCGGCGACAACGGCGTTGTGTCTGTCGTTATCGGCAAAAAGGACGGGGATGTTTTGAATATGGATCTCTGGATAATGAGCTGCCGTGTACTTAAAAGAGATATGGAGCTTGCAATGCTTGACCGCCTTGTTGAAAGGTGCAGGGAGCAGGGAATAAAGACCATAAAGGGATATTATTATCCGACCGCAAAGAATAAAATGGTACGTGAGCTTTATGGCTTCTTTGGCTTTGAAAAGCTTAGCGAGGATGCAGACGGCAATTCCGTTTGGCAGCTTGATGTCGGCTCTTATGAAAACAGGAACCATGTGATCAAGGTGGAAGACAATTCCGCTTTGCAATAAAAACAAAGGAGAATAATTATGCTTGATGAAAAAACTATCTACGCAAGACTGAATAAGGTATTCCGTGACGTTTTCGATGATGATTCCATCACCGTAAACGCAAAGACCACAGCCGATGACATAGACGACTGGGACAGCCTTGAACACATCACTCTGATAAACGCTGTTGAGCGTGAATTCAAAATGAAGTTCAGAATGGGCGAGATATCCTCCATGAAGAACGTAGGCGAAATGGTCGGCATCGTTGCAGCACGTGCAAAGGCATAAAAATTCCGCAGACAGGGAAGACTCTCTGTCTGCGGTTTTGTTTTGTCAATAGACCTTTTTATAGATACCGGCGATGTTTTCCGGATATATGACCCATTCATCCTCTTCGTCCATGTTGTCGCCCTTTGTGATAAATCCCATCCTTCCGGTATAATTGACTTTTCTTTCGATTCGGTGAACCATGTAGAAGTCATCGGTCAGGTTTATCTTGAAAGCGATTATCTCACCTACAGAATAATTGTAGCTTTCGTCAGTGCAGGAGACTGTGATTATTTCTCCGTCATGTATTGTCGGTTCCATTGACGTTCCGGAAACACGTATCTTTATGGTCTCGCCGGACGGAGTGTTGTCGGATGTTTCGTCAAGGAAACAGCCTGATGCCGAAAAAACGATCATCAGCAATACAACCGCACTGAGAAACAGACTTTTTATTTTCATTCAATTCTCCTCCCGTACATCGTATGATCCGGGTGAATACTTTTCCGCATGACGGCAAAGGGCATCAAATGTCTGCTGGCTGAGGTCATGCTCGACCCTGCAGGCATCTTCCTTTGCGGTCTCTTCATCGACTCCTAAATTAACAAAGAACTGCGTGAGCATATTATGGCGGTGGAGTGTCTGTTCTGCAATGGCGTTTCCGGTTTCTGTAAAGGAGATGAGGTTGTCTTCGTTCATTGTGATAAGTCCTCTCTCACGGAGACGCTTTGTAGTGTATGTAACGCTCGGCTTTGTAACGCCCAAAAGTGCGGCAACGTCTATAGAACGGATATAGCCTTTTTGTTCCTTCAGCATCAGCATTGCTTCAAGATAGTCTTCGGTAGTTTTGTCAATGCTTCTGTCTGTTGTTCTTTCGTTTTTCATAATGATACCCCTTTGTGTCTTGTTGTTTGTTGTTCAGTCAGGCCCTATAAGGACAAATCCGTTGATAAAGTCGTTCACAGCCTCATCGGCATCTTCATAGAATCCGCTGTAGAAAAGTATGCCTTCGCTGCTGAGAAGCTCCATTGTTTCAGGAGCAAGATCTCCGCAAAGAACGCCGTCAGCCTCCATCATGCCTATAAGTACTATAATATCCTCTGTTTTTTCAGCCATTGTACCGACAAGCTCTGAATGGACTACTTCGCCGTCAGTGATCTCGTAGATCTTCAGTACTCTTGTTTTCTCAAAAACACGGAACACCTGTCCG
>DBWG01000070.1 GCA_002308635.1 Ruminococcaceae bacterium UBA1244
TTGCCGCCCCATGAACCGCAGCCAAGGGTCATGGAGGGAGTCATCCTGAAATTATAAAGATCGCCGATACCGCCGTGTGAAGAAGGTGTATTGATAAGGATACGGCAGGTCTTCATGGCATGGGCGTGTTTTTCTATTTTTTCGGTCTGGGCGGGATGGATAAACAGCGAAGATGTGTGTCCGTAACCGCCGTCAGCAACAAGCTGTGCAGCCTTTCCGAGAGCCTCGTCAAAGGTCTCGGCTTTATACATCGCAAGCACCGGAGAAAGCTTTTCGTGAGCGAACTCCTCGCTTATGTCTACGGACTCGACCTCACCGATGAGTATTTTTGTACTTTCGGGAACAGATACTCCTGCAAGCTCTGCTATCCTGTGAGCCTTCTGACCGACTATCTTTGCATTAAGAGCGCCGTTTATTATGATAGTCTTTCTTACCTTTTCAAGCTCGTCTTCCTTAAGGAAATAGCATCCTCTTGCGGCAAATTCATTCTTTACCTCGTCATAGATATCCGAGAGAACAGTAACACTCTGTTCGGAGGCACATATCATGCCGTTGTCAAAGGTCTTTGAGTGGATTATTGAATTGACAGCGACCTTTATGTCTGCCGTGCTGTCGATGATAACGGGAGTATTTCCGGCGCCGACACCGAGAGCGGGCTTGCCGGAGGAATATGCAGCCTTTACCATNNTTCCGGGACCGCCTGTTGCAAGAATAGTATCAGAGGTCCTCATAAGCTCATTTGTGAGTTCGAGTGACGGAACATCTATCCATGCGATTATATTTTCGGGAGCGCCTGCTTTTACCGCAGCGTCAAGAACTATCTTTGCAGCGGCGATAGTAGACTTCTTTGCACGGGGATGGGGGCTGATTATGATACCGTTTCTTGTTTTAAGGCAGATAAGAGCCTTGAATATTGCGGTAGATGTGGGGTTGGTGGTCGGGATGACAGCACCGATAATGCCTATAGGCTCAGCTATTCTTTTGAGTCCGAATGCGGGATCATATTCGATAACGCCGCAGGTCTTTGTATCTTTGTAGGCATTGTAGATATATTCGGCAGCGTAGTGATTTTTTATTACCTTATCCTCAACAACGCCCATTCCGGTCTCTTCAACAGCCATTTTTGCAAGCGGTATCCTTGCCATATTTGCAGCGATAGCCGCAGCCCTGAAGATCTCATCGACCTGCTTCTGCGAATACTCGGCAAACTTTTTCTGAGCCTCTTTTACCTGTTTCAGCTTCGCATAAAAGCTGTCAAGATCCTCTACCAAAAAATCTTTTTTCTCACAATTCTCCATAGTACTGTCCTCCATGTTCAGTATTTTGAATTCCTGTATTATATTCTTCAAAATGATAAGGCATATACTTTAATTATAGAACATTGACCGGAAATGTCAATAGCGACAAGCCTCCGGAAACGCATTACACCAAATTTTAATATATATGATATATTTTATTCTCCGTTTCCGTTTTTTCTGACTTCTATCATCTGAAGTACCACCTTTCGCTTTACGGTCTTGCCGTTGAACATTACATATTCATCCGGATCGCCCTTTGCAAGCGGCAGCAGATCATCGACAGTCATTGCGTCTTCCTTTTCCTTTTCTATCTTTGCAAGCTTTTCTCTCTGAACCTCCTCAGAATACGGGAGGATAATATGCTTTTCGATAGCCTGATAGGAATTGTACGTTATTATGTACATTGTCAGTGTCGGAAGCAGAAGTATCACAAGCACACCTGCAATGATAAGCCCTGCAACAAGGTTATTTATGAGTGCAATAATCGAATAAACCACAAACGCCACAAACATCAGCGCAAAAAGTGTTTTAAGATGGTTAAAAAAGCCTTTTATTATCATTACCATAGAATTCCTGATAACATCTGCAAATCCGATATCAAGCGTTGCTGTCATCACCACAGCGGAAAGGTCCATAAACAGAAACACCGCCATTGACAGTATCATTATTATCAGGTACATCAATACCGCACTGCTCCCGCTCTGCCTGCTGAGCGGGATAATAAAGAACATCCCCACTGAAAGCGCATAAAGGAACATCGAATTTATCAGGAAGAATAGCCAGTTCTCCTTTATGCCGCCAAAGTAATCCTTTATGGGTCTGAAAGTTTTTTCGGCAGTCAGCTTACGGCAGACGTTTGTAAGTCCGGCAAAAAACGGCGACATAAACGGTATGCCGAGCAGAACTATCAGCCAGCTTATCTCCTCCTGATAATATGTCAGGGTGATTATCCCTCCGGCATAAACGGCAAGAGGAACAGCAAACAGCAGGTTCACTATCAGCACCCTGCCGAAATTTGAAAAGTAGTTTACAAAGAAATCCGAAAGACTGTACTTTCGGGTCCTGGTCTCCGACATTTTGTCACATCCTTGAAAATAGAAAAATCAGAAGTGGAATATCCACGAAAAACAAATTGAACACAGCATATCAACAAGACTCGCACCTGCACACAAAAGCAGCAGCCAGAGCATTTCAAGAAGATATTTCCTGATCTGCCGGCAGGGATCGTCCCTGACAGCCTGATGCCTGAAGTTCTGAACGAACCTGAGAGAATTGCGGAAGGAGTATACGGACGCTGCCGATATAACAGCGGATGAAATGAACATTCCCGGCAGAATGATGAGAATATTGTAGAATACTCCCTTAGCACCGTATGCACAGTAGAGGAAGCCCGATGTCAGTCCGTAGCCGTACCCTTTGACAAACGGCACGGCTGCCGCCAAAAAACCTCCCCATAACGAAAGACCCAGCAGAAGCACCGTTATCATCAGCAGTACCTCCGAACCGAAGGACGCAGCAAATGACGCAAGATATCCCCTCGAACATCTCAGATCAAAATTCGTCAGGAAGATCATATCCAGCCTTTCCATAAGACTTTTTCCGGCAAGACTTCCGTTGACGGCTCCGCACACTATCCCCGCAAACAGGATCACACAGAACACTATAAACAAACCGTTCTTTTTCAGTTCAGCCCGGCCCGCTGCTATCTTTCGGCTCACGGGATCTGAAACCACAATATTCTTCATACAGCTTACTCCCACTGAAACAATGAATTTGTAATTTGTATGAAGCTCCGGCACCGTTTATTCTGAATAGAACCTCTCGGCAAACCTTACGCTGTCCATAGCGTCGGCGCCATAAAAATCCGCACCGATCATATCGGCATATTCCTGATTCAGGACAGCACCCCCAACCATCGTACAGATGGACGGGTCTGTTTTTTTCAGAAGCTCTATGGTCTCGGCCATTGATGGAACAGTCGTAGTCATCAAGGCGCTCAGTCCCACAAGCCTGCACTTATGCTCAACAGCACATTCAACTACCTTTTCCGGCGGAACATCACGTCCGAGATCATAGACCTTGAACCCGTAGCTTTCCATCAAAACCTTGACAATATTCTTTCCTATATCATGTATATCGCCCTTTACAGTTGCAAGGACTATAGCTTTGCTTTCGTCTATCTTGTCAGAAGGTATCTTTTTCTTTACCTCCTCAAAGGAAGCCGATGCCGCTTCCGCACTCATCAAAAGCTGAGGCAGATAGGCTTTTTTCTTTTCAAAGGCCTCGCCTATCTCATTGAGTGCGGGAACTATATGAGAGCTTATAACCTCAAGAGGAGGTATCTCTTCAAGCAGCCGCTTTGTGAAGCTGACAGAAGCGTCCTTCAGACCCTTAACGATACTGCTGTGAAGGTTTTCGACAGAAGGAGCGGCGGCTTTTGCAGGAGAACTGTCCGTATTTTTGGAAGCATAGTTTATATAATCCACACAGCCCTTGTCAAGTGCATTGAGCGCACGGAATGTATAATATACGTTCATCATTGCCTGCGAGAACGGGTTCATTATAGCGCAGTTAAGCCCGCTCTGGAGTGCGTTTGCATAAAATGTCGAGGTTATCAGCTCTCTCTGAGGAAGTCCGAAGGAAATATTTGATACTCCGAGACTTGTCTTTACGCCCAGCGCCCTTATCATCCTGACTGATTCAAGTGTGATTACCGCACTTTCCGGGTTTGACGAAATAGTCAGCGCAAGAGGGTCTACTATTATATCCTTCTTTTTTATGCCGTACTCAGCGGCACGGAGTATTATCTTTTCGGCTATTTTAGCCCTGTCCGGAGCGTTGTCCGGTATTCCGCTTTCATCTATAGTCAGTGCGATAAGACCGCCTCCGTATTTTTTAACTAACGGCAGTACTGCATTCATACTGTCCTCTGTTCCGTTGACGGAGTTTACGAGAGGCTTTCCGTTATACACTCTCATAGCGGCTTCAAGCGTTGCGGGCTTTGTGGAGTCTATCTGCAGCGGCGCATCGCTGACGGATTGTATTCCCTTGATGCACTCCAGCATAGAAGCAGTTTCGTCTATCTCAGGCAAACCTGCGTTGACATCGAGTATATGCGCTCCCGCTTCGGTCTGTTTTATCGCTTCATTGAGGATATAGTTCAGGTCGCCAGATCTGAGAGCCTCTTTGAGTTTAGGCTTTCCAGTGGGATTTATCCTTTCACCGATAAGCACAGGGTCATCGCCGATAACAACCGCATGAGTGTATGAGGACACCATTGTGATATTCTTCTCTGTCGGAAGTGAATAAGCAAGGCTCTTTGTTTTTTCTATCGTTTTTTTGATATATTCAGGCGTAGTTCCGCAGCAGCCGCCGAGAACAGTCGCTCCCTTTTCGGCAAGCTGCACCATATAATCAGAAAACTCGTCCGCCTCAATATTGAATACCGTTTTTCCGTCCCTGACTTCGGGAAGTCCGGCATTAGGGTTGACGATCACCGGCGTTGACGAATATTTCGAAAACTCGTCAATTATTTTCAGCATCATATCAGGGCCGAGCGAGCAGTTCATACCGAGAGCGTCTACTCTCAGCGCTTCCAACATGGCGATCATAGCCTTTGGGTCTGCTCCCGTCATCAGCTTTCCGCCGGCATCATAAACATTCGTGACAAAAACAGGCAGATCGCAGTTTTCCTTGACCGCAAGAACAGCCGCTTTTGTTTCGTGGCTGTCGTTCATTGTCTCGATAAGCACAAGATCAGCACCGCAGTCTTTTGCAATTTTCACGTTGTCGGCAAATATCGAAACGGCCTCTTCAAAAGGAAGATCTCCGAGAGGTTCCATGAGCCGTCCTGTGGGACCCATATCAAAAGCAACATAAGCTTCTTCCCTGCCCTCTGCGGCTTTTTTTGCACATTCTATGCCGGCTCTGATAAGCTGTTCGTAGTTTGCAAACTTATTGCGGTTAATTCCGAAGGTATTTGTCTTTATTATATTGCACCCTGCGTCAAAATAGCTTTTGTGCAGGGAAATTATTTTCTCCGGATGCTCGATGTTCCAGAGTTCGGGCGGCTGTCCGGCAGGAAGTCCCATGCTTTGCAGCACCGTACCCGTTCCACCGTCAAAATATATTCTTTTTTCTTTTATAAGTTCAGTTATCTTTTTCATTGCTATCATTCTTTTTCCCCCTTATCCCCATTATCGCCGTTATGGACTTTACAGGTGTCATCAAAAATGCGTTATTCAGGGTTATTCCCAGTATTTCAAAGGCACA
>DBWG01000087.1:0-2005 GCA_002308635.1 Ruminococcaceae bacterium UBA1244
TGGTATTCTTCAAAATCGACATTTTCAATATACTCACCGTCTTCGACATATACTATCTCCATTTCATCGTGCCAGTGCATCGGGAATGTAGTATAGTAGTCAGGCATCAGTGTCTTGATGATAACGTATGGAAGGAGGAAATCTCCTTTTTGTCCCGTTTCTTTAAGACTCATTAGTTCATCGTGCTGCATATATAATTAACGTCTCCTTATTAAGAAATGATCGTTTGGCCGCAGACCAGATCCGCCGTGTGCAGTCTGAGCAGATACTTAATAAAAATGAAACAGCAAGGAATAAAACTAAAATAATGAAATTAGTACTTAAATGACATTTTTGTACAAAATCATCATTTTTTGGTAAATCTATCTTGGTTTATTGTTGCTAATTACTATTATATACATTTTTTTGGATTTGTCAAACATATTTTTTAAAAAAATGAAAAATTTACAAATATCGCATTTGAAAAAAATAAGAAAAGCATTATCTTACTTTTTTCCGAAACTGGAACAAATAAACAGATTCTTTTCACATTGGCATTTTGGCATAAATATTTATGACATGGCAAAAACGTCAATTTTATTTTTTCTCTTGTATGAAACTTTGATATATGGTAGAATAAAGCTGCGGCGTTTTATGACCCGCATACAGATGAAAGGAAGGCTGAAAATGTACAGAATAGTCAAGAAAAAGATCCTGAACCCGACTGTCTCACTAATGGAGATCGAAGCTCCGCTCATTGCAAAAAAAGCAGAACCGGGTCAGTTTATTATTTTCCGTGCAAAAGAAGACAGTGAGAGAGTTCCTCTTACCATAGCCGATTTCGACAGGGAAAAGGGCACTGTCACTATCATCTATCAGATAGTCGGCGGCTCGACTATGGAGCTTGATACACTCGGCGAAGGCGACTGCCTGCATGATTTTGTAGGTCCTCTCGGCCGTCCAAGCGAGACCGACGGATTGAAGAAGGTCGCTGTTATCGGCGGCGGTGTCGGATGCGCCATTGCCTACCCTATCGCAAAAAAGCTGTCTTCTCTCGGCTGCGAGGTACACAGCGTTGTCGGATTCAGAAACAAAGATCTTGTCATTCTTGAGGACGAGTTCAGAAGCGTCAGCAATGAGCTGCGCATAATGACCGACGATGGAAGCTACGGCACAAAAGGACTTGTCACCAATGCGCTCGAAGAGCTTATCAAAGAAGGCAACAGCTATGACGAGGTAATTGCTATCGGTCCGCTCATTATGATGAAATTTGTATGTCTGCTCACAAAGAAATACGATATAAAAACCGTTGTCAGCATGAACCCCATAATGATCGACGGCACAGGAATGTGCGGCGGCTGCCGTCTTACCGTTGGCGGAGAAACAAAGTTTGCCTGCGTTGACGGCCCCGACTTTGACGGTCACTTAGTCGATTTTGACGAAGCCATGCACAGAGGCACTATGTACAGGGATTTTGAAGCCCACGCCCGTGAAGAATCCTGCAATCTGCTGAAAAAGGAGAATTGATGATGGCATATCAGAGAAATATGGATCCGCACAAATGCCCGATGCCTGTGCAGGATCCCGAAATAAGAAAACGCAATTTTGAGGAGGTCGCTCTCGGCTATACATACGAAATGGCTGTAAATGAAGCCAAGCGCTGTCTCAGCTGCAAAAACAAGCCCTGTGTGAGCGCCTGTCCCGTTCAGATAGATATTCCTGCCTTTATCGAAAAAGTCGCAAATGAGGACATGGAGGGTGCATATAATATCATCACCCATTCAAGCTCCCTGCCTGCCGTATGCGGAAGGGTATGTCCGCAGGAAAACCAGTGCGAAGGAAAATGCACAAGAGGCATCAAAGGCGAAAGCGTCGGTATCGGAAGGCTTGAACGCTTTGTTGCGGACTATCACCGTGAGCATTGCAGCGGACTCCCCTCTCTTCCGGAACAGAACGGTCACAAGGTGGCTGTGATAGGCTCAGGTCCGAGCGGACTTACCGCTGCCGGCGACCTTGCAAAGCTTGG
>DBWG01000087.1:2044-10369 GCA_002308635.1 Ruminococcaceae bacterium UBA1244
GGCATACCGGAATTCAGGCTGCCGAAAATGATAGTCCAGAAGGAGATCGACAACCTAAAGGCTATCGGCGTTGACATCGAAACAAACATGGTCATCGGAAAGATACTGACCATTGACGAGCTTTTTGAAATGGGATATGAAGCCGTATTCATCGGCAGCGGCGCAGGACTTCCCAGATTTATGAACATCCCCGGCGAAAGCCTGAAGGGTGTTTATTCCGCAAATGAATATCTCACCCGTATAAACCTCATGAAGGCATACAAAAAAGGCAGCAAGACCCCGATCAGCCGCAGCAAAAAGGTCGCCGTAGTCGGCGGAGGAAACGTTGCGATGGACGCTGCAAGGTCAGCCATGAGGATGGGTGCTGACGAGGTATACATTGTATACAGGCGTGGAATGGAAGAGCTTCCCGCAAGGCGTGAAGAAGTCGAACACGCTGTTGAGGAAGGCATCGTTTTCAAGACGCTCACAAACCCTGTTGAGATCACCGGAAACGAAAACGGCGAGGTCTGCGGAATGAAATGCGTTGAGATGGAGCTTGGAGAGCCTGACGCAAGCGGCAGACGCAGACCGATCGTCAAGGAAAACAGCGGATTCACCATTGAAGCCGACACCGTCATCATGGCTCTCGGAACAAGCCCGAACCCGCTCATCAGATCTACTACGCCCGGACTTTCCGCCGACAAGAGAGGCTGCATCGTCACGGAAGGCGACTTTGGAAAAACAAGCAGAGAAGGCGTATATGCCGGCGGCGACGCTGTTACCGGAGCGGCAACGGTCATCCTCGCAATGGGCGCAGGAAAAGCCGCCGCAAAGGCTATTGACGAATATATCAGAAACAAAACAACCGAATAATATTTCAAACAAAAAATCAGGGACACCGTGTCATGCGGAGTCCCTGATAGTTTATATTTTTGCAAAAGAGAAAGCGCTGCAAACAAATGCAGCGCTTTTTTTCTAAAAAAGCTATCTTATTCAGAAAAACCAGACTGGATCAGCTTTACAAGGCTCTCAACAGCTGCCTCTTCGTCTGTACCGTCAGCCATGACCTTGATGGTCGTACCGCCAACGATACCGAGAGAAAGAACGCCGAGAAGGCTCTTAGCGTTTACTCTTCTCTCTTCCTTCTCGATCCAGATAGAAGACTTGAATTCATTAGCCTTCTGGATGAAGAAAGTAGCCGGACGAGCGTGGAGACCTACCTGATTCTGAACCATTACTTCCTTGACGAACATTTAATACTCCTCCTCACAAAATATATATCCCCTTAACATAGATCAAAGCTTCGGAACTTCCCGTCCATACCCCCTTGATTTATATTACAATTATAGCATAATCTGAGCATTAATCAACTGTTTTCTGAAACTTTGGATTTATATACGAATTAAAAAAATACAAATAAGGTATGGTTTGTGCAACATGACATAAATGTTGAAAACTTTTATCGCCAATGGGTAATATTTCGGATATTTTTTGTCGTAAAATGTATAATTTTGCTTGAAATATGAATATTTTTGCAATTTTTACATCATAATCCTGCAAATTCGTAAAAATTTCAATAAAATTTTACGATTCACACTATGTCACAACAATTTTTTTAATAAAATTTGTTGGGTATTAACATATTATCCGGCAAACGTTATCGAATATGACCAGTAGTTGATTAATAAATATGCAAATTTTCTAAAATATGTCAGTTATTTTTCTTTTTTAGAATAATATCAGCCATACTTTGCCATTATTTTATCAAATTGTTTTTACAAAATGAGGAAAAATATTGTATATTATTTCCTAAAGTGCCATGTCATTTTATTGCCGCCGAAGATCATTTTTAGCACAAAAATGACATCATTTGTTAAATAGACCCATGTCTGACAATAGTGATTTTTCCTTCTCGGAAAGCTCGGCATTTTCAAGCATATCGGGACGGAGACGTGCCGTTTCGATGAGGGAATGTTCTCTGCGCCATTTTTCGATATTTGCATGATGACCGCTGAGAAGAACATCCGGAACGCTCTTTCCCCGCCATTCCGACGGCTTTGTATACTGCGGATATTCCAAAAGCCCGCTGTAGTGGCTCTCGTCCTCAAAGCAAAGATCGTCAGACAGCACACCCGGTATCATCCTGCACACGCTGTCCGTCAGGATAAGCGCAGGAAGCTCGCCGCCTGTGAGGACATAGTCACCAACGGATATTTCTTCATCCACAAATTCATCAAGCACCCTTTGGTCTACGCCTTCATAGTGGCCGCAGAGAAGCACAATGTTTTCGAGTTTTGACAGCTCCCGCACCCTTTGCTGTGTGAGTACCTTTCCCTTTGGAGACATATAGATGAAGTGCGGGCGCTTTTCAAGCCTGCGGCAGATATCCTCAAAGCATAAGGCTATCGGCTCCGCCATCATCAGCATACCCATACCGCCGCCGTATGTCGAGTCGTCAACACGGCGGTGCTTGTCAAAGGCATAATCACGGAGCTGGTGACATTCAAGCTCTACTATTCCCTTTTTACGTGCCCTTCCGATTATGCTCTCGCTGAGGACCGTGTCGCACATTTCCGGAAAGAGCGTGATAATATCAATCCTCATCGTCAAAAAGCCCCTCTATCGGCCGTATCTCAACAACACCGCCGTCAATATCCTTCTTCAGGACAACATCCGGAATTACCGGAATAAGAACATCCTTTCCGTCCTTTGTGACCTGATATACGTCATTTGCGCCGGTTTTGAGAACGTCGGTTATCTCTCCATAGACCTTTCCGCTGTCGGCATCCACCACGCTCAGACCGATAAGATCCTGAATGAAGTTAGTCCCCTTCGGCAGTCTTGCGTCACTGCGGTTTATAAAAACGATCTTTCCTCTGAGAAGGTCGGCATCCTCTATCCTGTTCACCCCGTCAAAATGCACAATAGCAACATTCTTATGCACCTTTGCGGAAAGAACCTTTTTTTCTGTGCCGTCAGCATAATAAAGCCTTTTGAAACGGCAGAGAAATTCTGCGCTGTCGCACCATGGGTCGATGCGCACTTCGCCTTTCAGACCGTGGGTTCCGACGATCTTTCCGGCTTCTATAAATTGTTTTTTCATTCTGTTCCTCCTTGCCGGCAAAACGCCGAAGTATGAGTATTATCCTGAACCAAATCCTGGACGTGCAATGAACAGCCAAAGCGCCCCGTAAGGTGCGTGACGCAGACGGTTCATAAGAAAGTTTTTGCGTTCTATAGCAATACAACTTAATATGTGCATTGGATGTTGGGGCGCTGGTCTGTGCCTGACCGCAGCTTGTACTTTAATTATCAATCTTAAAATCAACTCCACACTCTGCAGTTTGGCTGATATTATTTTGGATTGCTATAAGTTGGGTGCGCAGGCTCTGCGCAACAGGAAAAAAGGGGAAACCCAAAAAGGCTTCCCCGAAAAATAACATTAGTCTATTTCGACCTGGATCTTTTCATCGTTTCTTGTGGCTGCGGCTCTCATAACGGTACGGATCGCCTTTGCGATACGTCCCTGTCTGCCGATGACCCTGCCCATGTCTTCCTCGTCAACGTGAAGATGATATACAACGATACCGTCTTCATTTTTTTCATCGACTGTAACATTAACGGCTTCGGGCTTTTCCACAAGTCCCTTTACGATCGTTACAAGCAATTCTTCCATTTTTCCCTCCGATAAGACTTATCAGATAATGTTGTTCTTCTTGAGAAGAGCCTTAACAGTGTCTGTGGGCTGAGCGCCGTTTGCGATCCATTTCTTTGTCTTCTCAGCGTCAACAGTGAACTCTGAGGGATCAGCGAGAGGATTGTATGTGCCGAGTTCCTCTATGAATCTGCCGTCACGGGGATATCTGGAATCTGCAACTACTACACGATAAAAAGGTGCTTTCTTTGCGCCCATGCGGCGCAGTCTGATCTTTACTGCCATTTGATTTACCTCCGATAATTTGACTCTGTGCGTTTGCACTGTCTTTTATTTTAATATATTACTTCACCAATGTAACATTGGATAAAGACCTGTTAAAAGCGCTTTCAGCGGTCACTTTCTGCGCTTGGGATCGCCCTGTCCGTGGAGCATACTGGGGTTCATCGGCACACCGCCGAGTCCCGGAAGACGTTTTCTTCTGCCGTGTTTATCTCTGGCATTCATACCCTTCATAAACTTCTGCATCTCTTCAAACTGCTTCATAAGGCGGTTAACGTCTTCTATCTTCATGCCGCTTCCGGCTGCGATCCTCTTTTTGCGTGAGGGATTGATGATCTTTGGATCTTCCCTCTCCTTCTTTGTCATGGAGAGTATCATTGCGCCGATACGATCCATCTGCTTCTCATCAAAGTCAAGGTCCTTGAGCTGCTTTCCGACACCGGGCAGCTTTGAGAGTATGCCCTTGATGGATCCCATCTTTTTTATCTGCTGCATCTGTTCATACAGATCGTTCATATCGAACTTATTCTGCTGGAACTTTCTTGCCATTTCCTCAGCTTTTTTCTGGTCAAGGCGGTTTTCGGCATCCTCGATGAGTGTGAGAACATCGCCCATTCCAAGAATTCTCGAAGCCATTCTGTCCGGATGGAAAACCTCGAGGTCGTCAAGCTTTTCACCGATACCGGCAAACTTGATCGGCTTTCCTGTTACAGCCTTTACTGAAAGTGCGGCACCGCCTCTGGTATCACCGTCAAGCTTTGTAAGGATAACGCCGCTGATATCAAGAAGCTCATCAAAGGATTTTGCAACGTTTACGGCATCCTGACCGGTCATTGAGTCTACTACGAGGAGTATCTCATCGGGCTTTACCTCGCCCTTTATTTCCTTCAGCTCGTTCATTAGCTTTTCGTCGATATGGAGACGGCCGGCGGTATCGAGGATAACGATATCGTTTCCGTAGTCCTTGGCATGTCTGACAGCGGCCTTTGCGATGTTTACGGGATTTTCCTGTCCCATCTCAAAAACTGCGGCTCCTGCCTGTCCGCCGACTACTTTAAGCTGTTCGATAGCTGCGGGACGATAGATATCGCAGGCTACGAGCAGGGGTCTGTGACCCTGTTTTTTCATCATTTTTGCAAGCTTTGCGCTGTGGGTAGTTTTACCTGAGCCTTGGAGACCGCACATCATAATGATTGTCGGCGGCTTTCCGGCGAAGTTGAGTCTTGTTTCTTCCGAACCCATAAGAGCGGTCAGCTCTTCGTTTACGATCTTTATTACCATCTGTGCGGGTGTAAGGCTTTCCATAACATCGGAGCCTACTGCACGTTCTGTGACCTTTGCGGTAAAGTCCTTTGCGACCTTATAGTTTACGTCAGCCTCGAGCAAAGCCATCCTGACTTCTCTCATTGCGCTTTTTACGTCGCTCTCGTTGAGTTTTCCCTTGTTGCGCAGTCTTTTGAACGCCGCACTGAGTTTTTCGGACAGTCCTTCAAACGCCATATCTCACACTCCTTTTTTATATCTCATCGAGCTTATCAAGCTCAGCAAGGATCACCTTGATACTTTCGTTGATGTCGTTGGAGCGGTACCTTTTCATATTCAGTCCGTCGATAACATCTATTTTTTGTCTTATTGTTTCAAGACCGTTGCGGAGCAGCTTTGTATTTTTCATAAGTTTGAGCTTTTCTTCGGCCTCATAGAGGATAGTCTCTGCCCGCTTTATGCTGTCACGCACTCCCTGTCTTGAAATATCCAGATTTTCAGCGATCTCACCGAGAGACAGGTCATCGTTGTAATAATACTCGACCGCTTCACGCTGTTTATCGGTCAGGAGCATACCGTAATAATCGAGCAGTGTTGATACCTCAAAATTCTTTGACATACAGCAGACCTCACCTTCCCGGTATTCTGTAAAGCCGTTTGCTTTACACTTTGATATTATACAATACTCCCCCTGTTTTGTCAAGAGCAAATTCAGATTTTTTCCGCCGATACGACACTTTCAAAAACAGCATTTTAGACAAATTTCTTTGTTTTTCCGCAAATTCTTCTTCATACAAAAATGCCCTGCTTATTGACAACGGCAAAGACCGGTGCTATAATATAGCCGACAGAAAAATAAAAGCTTATCCGGAGTGACTGAGGGAACAGGCCCTGTGAAGTCCGACAACCTGCTCAACGAGTAAGGTGCCAAATCCTGCGGTATGACCGAAAGATGAGTTGTTGCTTTGCCGCTCGGTCTTTTCGGGCGGCTTTTTTATGCTCCGGAAATGTCAAAAGAAAGGAATAGCAAAATGGCAAATTATCTTTTTACATCCGAATCAGTAACCGAAGGACATCCCGACAAAATGTGCGACAGAATCTCTGACGCTGTTCTTGATGAGATAATCAAGCTTGACCCGAAAGCTCACGTTGCCTGTGAAGTTACTGCCGCTACAGGTCTGGTACTCATCATGGGCGAGATATCCTCAACCGCTACCGTCAATGTTGACAAGATTGCAAGAGAGGTCATCACTTCTATCGGTTACGACAATCCGGAATGCTGCTTTGACGGCAATTCATGCGCTATCATCACCTCGATACACAAGCAGTCTCCTGATATTTCCATGGGCGTAAATTCATCCTTTGAGTCCCGTGACGGAAAGAGCGACAACCTCGATCAGATCGGTGCCGGCGATCAGGGCATAATGTTCGGCTTTGCCTGCGACGAAACTCCGGAGCTTATGCCTCTCCCCATCTCCCTCGCTCACAAGCTTGCAAAACAGCTCGCAAAGGTCAGAAAGGACAAGACCATCGGCTATCTCCGTCCTGACGGCAAAACTCAGGTCACCGTTGAATACGATGAAAACAACCGTCCTGTAAGGCTCGACACCATCCTTATCTCAACACAGCATAACGATGATGTTGATATCGAAACTATCAGAAAAGACCTTATCAGCCATGTTATCACACCTGTTATCCCTGAAGGACTGATGGATGACAACACAAGAATACTCGTCAATCCCACCGGAAGATTCGTTATCGGCGGCCCCGCAGGCGACAGCGGACTTACCGGAAGAAAGATCATCGTTGATACATACGGCGGATATTCACGTCACGGCGGCGGCGCATTCTCCGGAAAAGACCCGACAAAGGTAGACAGAAGCGCAGCCTATGCCGCAAGATATGTTGCAAAGAATATCGTTGCCGCAAAGCTTGCATCAAAGTGTGAGATACAGCTCTCTTATGCTATCGGCGTTGCAAGACCTGTTTCCGTAATGGTAGAGACCTTCGGCACAGGAACTGTTTCCCGTG
This sequence comes from Ruminococcaceae bacterium UBA1244, assembly GCA_002308635.1. GTDB lineage: Bacteria > Bacillota > Clostridia > Oscillospirales > Acutalibacteraceae > UBA1213. The sequence goes on from DBWG01000087.1 coordinate 9,258, forward strand.
AGGTAATAGAAAAGGCTGTCAGAAAAGTATTTGACCTGCGTCCGGCAGCTATAATCAAGGAGCTTGAGCTTGACAGACCTATCTACCGTGAGCTTTCCGCATACGGCCACATGGGACGTGAGGATCTCGGCGTTGCATGGGAAAAGACAGACAAGGCAGACGCACTTCTTGAAGCAGTAAAAGAATATCAGTAAGCACAAAACAGCCTTTTTTTGGGAGTGTGGAGTTATCCGCCGCTATAGCTATCCGACTTGATAAGTGCATTAAATGTTTGGATGCTTACATTGTCATTTTTAAAAAGCCCCGCATGGTATTCATAGAAATGCCATGCGGGGCTTTTGCTTTAATATTTATTTTCAGGTTTCAGCGGTTTCAGCGGAAAGGTTCGTCTCCTCGATCTCAACATCGCTGTAGCGGTGCATACCTGTTCCGGCAGGAACAAGCTTGCCGATGATGACGTTTTCTTTCAGACCCATGAGCGGATCGGACTTGCCCTTTATTGCGGCATCCGTAAGAACACGGGTTGTTTCCTGGAATGATGCGGCTGAAAGGAATGAGTCGGTTGCAAGAGAAGCCTTTGTGATACCAAGGAGAAGCTGGGTGTATGTTGCGGTGGAAAGACCTTCCTCACCTTCTGCAATGCGCTTTTCAACAGCGGCATTCTCTGCATAGAACTCGCCCTTGTCAACGAGTGAGCCGGGAAGAAGATTTGTGCTTCCGGAATCTTCAATACGGATCTTTCTCATCATCTGACGAACGATAACCTCGATATGCTTATCGTTGATATCAACGCCCTGCATACGGTATGCGCTCTGAACTTCCTTGATGAGGTAATCCTGTACGGCAAATGTTCCCTTGATAGCAAGAACATCATGCGGGTTTACAGAACCCTCGGTGATGAGGTCGCCGGCTTCTATGACCTGACCCTCTTCCACCTTTGCTCTTGAACCAAACGGGATAAGATACTCACGTTTTTCACCCGTTTCGGGGTCGGTAACAACGGCATGGCGGTTCTTCTTGATCTCCTCGAAGGTGACCTTACCGCCGATCTCACTGATGATAGCGAGGTGTTTCGGCTTTCTTGCTTCAAAGAGTTCTTCAACTCTCGGAAG
>DBWG01000087.1:10411-33006 GCA_002308635.1 Ruminococcaceae bacterium UBA1244
CCGATGGACTGTGCTGCGATGATACCGACTGCTTCACCGATGGTAACAGGCATTCCGTTTGCAAGGTTAGAGCCGTAGCACTTCCTGCACACGCCATGCTGCGCACGGCAGTCGATGATAGAACGTATCTTTATTGACTTAACGCCCTTTCCGACAATGATATCGGCATCGTTGTCGTCCATCATCTTGTCGGATGATACAAGGACATCGCCTGTTTCCTCGTCTATGAAGTCCTCGCAGAGATATCTTCCCAAAAGTCTCTCGTGCATAGGCTCGATAACGGAGTTGCCGTCTTTAAGGTCATATACTACGATACCGTCTGTTGTTCCGCAGTCCTCTTCACGGATGATGACCTCCTGTGAAACGTCAACAAGTCGTCTTGTAAGGTAACCTGAGTCGGCGGTACGGAGCGCTGTATCGGCAAGACCTTTACGTGCGCCTCGTGATGAGATGAAGTATTCGAGGATGTTAAGACCTTCACGGTAGTTAGCCCTGATCGGGATCTCGATGGTCTTACCTGATGTATTTGCGATAAGTCCTCGCATACCTGCAAGCTGTCTGATCTGGCTCATAGAACCACGGGCACCGGAATCCGCCATCATAAAGATGGGGTTATATTTGCCGAGGTTCTTCTGAAGAGCATCGGTAACATCGTTGGTTGCCTTTTCCCAGATCTTCAGTACCTTTTCATAGCGTTCCTGATCGGACATGAAACCACGTCTGAACATTTTTGATACCTTGTCGATCTCATGTTCGGCAGCCTTGATGATCTCTTTCTTTGCAGGCGGGATCTCAGCGTCGCAGACTGCAACGGTGATAGCGCCCTTTGTTGAATATTTGTAGCCCTGAGCCTTGACATCGTCAAGAACACGGGATGTGATCTGTGTGCCGTGCTTTTTGATGCACTTGTCGATGATCTTTCCGAGCTGCTTTTTGCCGACAAGGAAGTCGATCTCGTATTTCATAAAGTTGTCGGGGTCGCTTCTGTCAACATAGCCGAGATCCTGCGGTATCGGTCTGTTGAAGATGATGCGTCCGACAGTAGTGTCGATGAGTACGGAACGTTTAAGACCGTTCCATTCGCCCTCACGGCGCACCTTGATCTTTGCGTGGAGGCTTACTGCCTTTGTTTCATAAGCCATGATAGCCTCGTTTGTGTCACGGAAGATCTTTCCTTCGCCGGGTTCGCCGTCCTTGTCGAGTGTCAGATAGTATGAACCGAGTACCATGTCCTGTGTAGGAACGGTAACGGGCTTTCCGTCTGAGGGTTTGAGAAGGTTATTGGCTGCAAGCATGAGGAAACGTGCTTCCGCCTGAGCCTCAGCCGACAGCGGAACGTGAACAGCCATCTGGTCGCCGTCGAAGTCAGCATTAAACGCTGTGCAGGCAAGAGGATGGAGTTTAAGCGCCTTGCCTTCTACAAGTACAGGCTCAAATGCCTGTATGCCGAGTCTGTGGAGTGTCGGCGCACGGTTGAGCATTACGGGGTGGCCCTTGATAACTCTTTCGAGAGCGTCCCATACTTCGGGCTTTGCACGCTCAACTGCTTTTCTTGCCGCCTTTATGTTCTGTGCGGAACCGCTCTCAACGAGTATCTTCATAACGAAGGGCTTGAAGAGTTCGAGAGCCATTTCCTTTGGAAGACCGCACTGGTACATTTTAAGTTCAGGGCCGACAACGATAACGGAACGTCCGGAATAGTCAACACGCTTTCCGAGAAGATTCTGACGGAAACGTCCCTGCTTTCCTTTGAGCATATCTGAAAGTGATTTGAGTGCTCTGTTGTTGGGGCCTGTAACGGGTCTGCCTCTTCTGCCGTTGTCGATAAGTGCGTCAACAGCCTCCTGAAGCATACGCTTTTCGTTGCGGATGATTATATCCGGAGCATTAAGCTCTAAAAGTCTGCGGAGACGGTTATTTCTGTTGATAACTCTGCGGTAGAGGTCATTAAGGTCGGATGTTGCAAAGCGTCCGCCGTCAAGCTGTACCATAGGACGGATATCCGGCGGGATTACCGGAACAACGTCAAGTATCATCCATTCGGGGCGGTTGCCTGAGAGCCTGAATGACTCAACGACTTCAAGCCTTTTGAGTATCCTTACTCTCTTCTGACCAGAGGACAATTCAAGTTCTTCCTTAAGTTCTTCGGAGAGCTTTTCGAGGTCTATATCCTTGAGGAGCTTCTGTATTGCTTCGGCACCCATCATAGCCTCAAAGTCGTCCTCATACTTTTCCTTCATGTCCCTGTACTCTTTTTCGGTCAGGCACTGCTGTTTTGAAAGCTCACGGAAAGCTTCGCTGTCCTCTTCGACATGAGTAACGATATACATTGCGAAGTAAAGAACCTTTTCAAGTGTACGGGGAGATATATCAAGGATAAGACCCATGCGTGAGGGTATTCCCTTGAAGTACCAGATATGTGAAACGGGAGCTGCAAGCTCGATGTGTCCCATTCTTTCACGGCGCACCTTTGATCTTGTGATCTCAACGCCGCAGCGCTCGCAGACTCTGCCTTTGAAGTGGATCTTCTTATATTTTCCGCAGTGACATTCCCAGTCCTTCTGAGGACCGAAGATAGCCTCGCAGAAAAGTCCTTCACGCTCAGGCTTCAGTGTACGGTAGTTGATGGTCTCAGGCTTTTTTACTTCGCCGTATGACCATTGTCTGATAAGGTCGGGAGAAGCCAGACCTATTTTTATTGAGTTAAACTCATTGAATTCCATTGATCATGTCCTCCTCTCAGTTGTCGTCCAGCCCAAGATCATCTATATCGAACAGATCGTCGTCGCTGCCGTAGTAATCCTCTTCCTCTTCGTCAAAGATATCCTCGCTGTTTTCATCGGTGATCTGATAGCCGTCGGGATCGTCGTCAGTAAGGATATTCTTCTCATCGAAGGAAGCATCTGCCGGTATGATATCATCTTCAAGATCCTGCTGGAGGTCTATCTCGTTGTTGTCCCTGTCAAGCACCTTGATGTCAAGTGCAAGAGACTGGAGTTCCTTGATAAGCACCTTGAAGGATTCAGGGATGCCCGGTTTGGGGATATTCTGACCCTTTACGATGGACTCGTAGGTCTTTACTCTTCCGACAACGTCATCGGACTTGACTGTAAGTATCTCCTGAAGAGTATAAGCAGCGCCGTAAGCTTCGAGCGCCCAGACTTCCATCTCACCGAAACGCTGNNTGGCCGCCGAACTGAGCTTTACCGCCGAGAGGCTGCTGTGTAACGAGAGAGTACGGGCCTGTTGAACGTGCATGTATCTTGTCATCAACAAGGTGATGGAGCTTGAGGTAGTACATATAGCCGACGGTTACGGGGTTGTCGAAGTATTCGCCGGTTCTGCCGTCCTTGAGCCATATCTTGCCGTCCTCGCTGATGCCTGCGTCACGGAAGCACTGGAAGATATCCTGCTCGTGAGCGCCGTCGAATACAGGGGTCATGATCTTCCAGCCGAGAGCCTTTGCGGCATAGCCGAGATGTACTTCAAGNNTTCATACGTGAAGGAACGCCGAGAGGGTTAAGAACGATATCGAGAGGTCTGCCGTCGGGAAGGAAGGGCATATCCTCTTCGGGGAGTATTCTCGAAACGACACCCTTGTTGCCGTGACGGCCTGCCATCTTGTCGCCGACCTGTATCTTACGCTTCTGAGCGATGTAGCAGCGGACTACCTTGTTTACGCCGGGAGCAAGCTCGTCTGCACCGGTCTCTTTTGTGAATATTTTAACGTCTACTATTATGCCGTATTCGCCGTGAGGAACTCTGAGAGAGGTATCACGGACTTCTCTTGACTTCTCACCGAAAATAGCACGGAGAAGTCTTTCTTCTGCGGTAAGCTCTGTCTCTCCTTTGGGAGTTACCTTACCGACAAGGATATCGCCTGCATGTACCTCTGCGCCGATATGGATGATACCGTTTTCGTCAAGGTCACGGAGCTGGTCATCGCCGATATTCGGGATATCTCTTGTGATTTCTTCCGGACCGAGCTTGGTGTCTCTTGCTTCGGTCTCGTATTCTTCGATATGGATGGATGTATAAACGTCGTCACGGACGATCTTTTCATTAAGGAGTACGGCATCCTCGTAGTTATAGCCTTCCCATGTCATAAAGCCGATGAGGGCATTCTTTCCGAGGCTTATTTCGCCGTTGCAGGTAGCGGGACCGTCAGCGAGGACTTCGCCTTTCTTGACACGCTGTCCGACATCAACGATCGGCACCTGATTGATACAGGTTCCCTGGTTGGAGCGGACAAACTTAGTCACCTTGAAGGTCTGTGTCCTGCCTGAATCATAGAGAACTTTTATCTGGTCTGCGCTGACATATTTTACAACGCCGTCCTCTTCGGAGAGGATACAAACGCCGGAGTCAACGCCTGCTTTATACTCCATGCCGGTGCCGACGATCGGTGATTCCGTAACAAGGAGCGGTACAGCCTGACGCTGCATGTTTGATCCCATGAGGGCACGGTTTGCGTCGTCGTTTTCAAGGAATGGGATCATTGCAGTTGCGACTGAAACGACCATCTTCGGAGAAACGTCCATGTAGTCCGCCTTGCTCTTTTCGACTTCAACGAACTCGTCCTTGTATCTGCCGACGATCTTTGCATTTACAAAGTGGCCTTCTGCGTCAAGGGGTTCGTTAGCCTGAGCAACGATGTAGTTGTCTTCGATATCTGCGGTCATATATTCGACCTTATCGGTAACAACGCCTGTTTCCTTGTCTACCTTGCGGAAAGGCGCTTCGATAAGACCGTATTCATTGATCTTTGCGAAAGTAGCAAGATATGAGATAAGTCCGATGTTAGGACCTTCAGGAGTCTCGATAGGACACATTCTGCCGTAGTGGGTATAGTGTACGTCACGAACCTCAAATCCTGCACGGTCTCTTGAAAGACCGCCGGGGCCGAGTGCGGAGAGACGTCTCTTGTGAGTAAGCTCTGCAAGCGGGTTGTTCTGATCCATGAACTGTGAAAGCGGAGAAGAACCGAAGAATTCCTTTATCGCCGCAGTCACGGGACGGATATTGATAAGTGCGTTAGGAGCAAGATTGTTGAGATCCTGAGCCTGAAGGGTCATTCTCTCACGGATAACTCTTTCGAGTCTTGTAAAGCCGATGCGGAACTGGTTCTGGAGAAGCTCGCCGACAGAACGGATCCTTCTGTTTCCGAGGTGGTCGATGTCGTCTGTTGTGCCGACTCCACAGGCAAGTGAATTCATGTAGTTTATGGTAGAGAAGATATCATCAATGATTATGTGTTTCGGGATAAGGTCGTCCTTGCGCTTTCTAAGCTCTTTTTTGAGCTCAGCGGTATCCGTTACTGTGTCGAGTATCTCACGGAGAACGCTGTAGCGGACCTTTTCGTTTATGCCGCATTCTTCCTTTGCGTCAAAGTCAACATACTTTGCGATATTGACCATGCCGTTTGAAATGATCTTTACGGGATTGCCGTTTGAACCCTCGACAAAAGCGACTGTAACGCCCTTGTCCTCGATCTCCATTGCCTTCTTTTCGGAGATGAACTCGCCTGCGTCTGCAAGTATCTCGCCGGTATAGGGATCGGCAACAGGTTCTGTAAGGATATGGTTTGCAAGTCTGTTTGCAATACCAAGCTTTTTGTTGTATTTGTATCTGCCGACTCTTGACATATCATAGCGTCTGGGGTCGAAGAACAGCATATCTATGTGTGCCTGAGCGCTTTCTACTGTAGGCGGCTCACTGGGGCGGAGCTTCCTGTAGACCTCTTTGAGAGCGTCATCCTGGTTATCCGTGGTATCCTTTTCGATGGTAGCAAGGATACGGTCGTCAGCGCCGAAGTAGTCGATTATCTGCTGATCGGTGCCGAGACCGAGGGCACGGATAAAGACTGTTACGGGCAGCTTTCTGTTCTTGTCGATACGCACATAGAAAACGTCGTTTACGTCATTTTCATATTCGAGCCATGCGCCTCTGTTCGGGATGACGGTAGAGCTGAAAAGCTCCTTGCCGGTCTTATCATGGTCCATTTTGTAGTAAACGCCCGGCGATCTGACGAGCTGTGAAACGATAACTCGTTCTGCGCCGTTGATAACGAATGTTCCGCTCGGGGTCATCAGCGGAAAATCGCCCATATATACGAGAGACTCCTTTATTTCCGATGTCTCTCTGTTGAAAAGTCTTGCCTTCACTCTGAGAGGAGCGGCGTAAGTAACGTCTCTCTCCTTACATTCTGCTATGGTGTAGTTAGGCTTGTCTGTCTCGATAGTGTAATCGACAAAGCTGAGAACGAGATTTCCGGAATAGTCCGTTATTCCCGATACATCCTCAAACACCTCTTTGAGTCCCTTTTCGAGGAACCACTTATAGGAATCCTTCTGGATCTCGATAAGGTTCGGCATTTCGATGATCTCGTCGGTGTGAGAAAAGCTCATTCGCTCAGTATTACCCAAACGCACGGGTCTGGCGTTTACCATATTATCACTCCATTCAGTATGTTGCATTCCGCACAGCAGGCTTCTGAACCTTTTTGAAAAAAACTCTTGATTTTTTTGTCAGAGTATGTTAATATTCTTTTTGGCTCATATTGGTTATGACCCGATAGGGACACCCTCCTACTATGGTGCATTTTATAATTATAATACAAAAGCGGTTTTTTGTCAAGCAATTTGGCAAGACCCGCTTATTTTTTGGCTCTTTTCTACATTTTGTACAAAATTATTTAAAGTGTACTAAAAAGAAACACACGGAGGCGTTGATGTATTTTATTCTCGTTGGCAGAAAAAATATTTCCTCCAGGATCATCCGGCTTATATCCGCAGAGCCAAAAAGCGCACAATAAGGAAACCCTGTGTCATCTTTTTTTCAAAAAACTCATTCACACGCATAAATCCGCCGCACAAAAAATATACGGATCCCAAAGTTCTGACCTCTGAGATCCGCAATGTATGACAATTATTTCTTTTCAACAGATGCACCAAACGGAACAAGCGAAAGCTTTGCAAACTTAAAGCACTGGAGACCAAACGGGATGCCAAGTACAGTAACGCACCATATCAATCCTACCATCATATATATTACAAACAGTTCTATGCCTGCGATTATGAGCCATATAATATTGAACACAGGATGCTTTATAAAATGTATTGCCGCTTTTCTTCCGAAAGGCCACAGCGTAAGATGCGCAAGCTTGAAGCACTGTCTGCCAAACGGGATGCCTACGATCGTGATGCACAATATCAGCCCGATAAAGCACCAGATCAATGCACTTTCAAGTCCCGAAAAAACAAGCCACAAAATATTGCCGATAAGCTTCATTATAACTCCTCCTGTGTCCGCATTTTTTTAACACATAGAATTATATAACAAAAATATTTCTTGTCAATATTTGTCGGAACTATTCTGCGATCCTCACTTTATTCTCACCGCAACAGACCTGTTTTATATTCAAATTCAACACAACGCCGGACAAAAAAACGCACCCGCCGTACAGCAGGTGCGTATCTTTGTGTGAAATTATTTGCCAAGGAAAGCAGCGCCGATAATTCCGGCATCATTTCCGAGCTGGCAGAGACAAACCTTTGTCTGCTTGTCGTTATGCTTTGTATAGCGCTCGGATTCAATGATCTTCTTCAGCGGATTGAGAAGTGCATCGCCCTGACTGCTTACGCCGCCGCCGATGCAGAGTATCTCAGGCTGGAAGATATTGATGATATTTACAAGACCTGTGCCGAGATATGAAATATACTCGTCAACGATAGCCTTGCCGACTTCACAGCCCTGAGCAGCAGCGTCAAAGGCTGTTTTTCCGGTGATCTTTGAGGTATCGCCGTCGATCATCTTGTAGAGGATAGAATCGTTGTTATAGGGATTGATGATAGCCTCTTTTGTCATGTTGATAAGACCTGTAGCGGATGAATAAGCCTCCCAGCAGCCCTTTCTTCCGCAGGTACACTGACGGCCGCCGTGCTGGATGACCATGTGGCCAAGCTCTGCGCCTGCATAGTTTGAACCGCTGTAGATCATTCCGTCGATGATGATACCGCCGCCTACGCCTGTTCCGAGAGTGATAACAACAGCATCGCTTGCTTCCTTTGCAGCGCCGACAGTAAACTCACCGAAAGCAGCAGCATTTGCATCGTTCTCAACATAGATGTCAACGCCAAGGCGCTCCTGCATCATTTTGCCGATCTCCCAGTTATGGAAGTTGAAGTTGTTTGTGAACTCGATCACACCTGTAGCGCCGTTTACTGCGCCGGGAGCGCCGATACCGACAAAACCGATATCGTTTTTGGTGAGTCCGGCACTTTCAAGAGCCTTGAGAGCAACAGCAGCCATATCATCACAGATCTCCTCCTGTGAACGGGGGATATTTGTTTTGCAGCTTGCCTTTACTATGATATTGCCTTCCTCATCGACAACTCCGGCAACTATATTTGTTCCGCCAAGATCAATACCGAGATAATACATATTACATTTCCTCCTATGTAAAAATATTTACAGAGGTATTATATCATAATGCACAATTTTTTTAAAGAGTTATCGAAAGAAATTAAAAAAATTGTCACTTTATACAATTACAATATCCAAATAGTGACATTTTTAACAAAACAAAACGGAAACCCGTCAAAGACAGGCTTCCGCTGAGTATTTTTTATTTTACATCACGCTTGTTCACAAATCTGAGCGTCACAGGTAAAAATACCAATATACACACAAGGGCAACAATAGTCGCTCTGAGCTTATTGATATCGGTCGAAGCGAAGAGTGCATCAGGCAGATAGTCTGAAATGACAAAGTCTATCTTTGCAACATTTGTCATTATGAGCTGCAGCGGTGTTGCTATAATAGCAAGCGCACTGAGTCCGAAAAATACCGCAGCAACGATGCCAAGGCTCTTGTTGTGGAGACCGATAGTGAAGAACATCACTATTGCTGTGATACCGCACAGGAGCAGTATCTTTACGAGATATTCAAGCAGCGCATCAGGCACACCGCTGTCGTATTCTATTCCTCTTGACACTCCAACACCGACAGCTGTGCCTAAAGTTGAAATAACAAGCAGGATAATATTCTGTATGTTCACAACTATGAATTTGGAGATCACGAGGTATCCTCTGTTGGAAAGCTGTCCGGCGATGTTTTTGATATATCCATGGTTGAGATCCGCAAACATGAATATTGATGCACTTACGAGAACGAGTATCAGCAGAAGCGACAAGCCTCCGAACATTGTTCTGAATACTCCCGACATTGCAGCAGGACGGTTGAATTCATCAACAAGCTGCTGTGCCTGTTCGATAGACTGGGCATCGTCCCCATTCTTAACAAGATCCAGAACTAACTGTGCAAGCATCTTTGCAAGTATAGGCAAAATTATGCACATAACAAAAATAATAATGCCCGATATCCACAATGCTTTAGACTTTCGCATCCTGAACAGATCCATCTTTATCAGTCTGCTCATCTGTATTGCCTCCTCCCGTAATACTGAGGAAATAGTCTTCAAGAGTGAACTTGCCGGCATTTACCTCTTTTACAAAAATATCATTTTCAACAAGTTTTTTGACAACGTTCTTTGAACGGTCAAATTCCGCCTTTACACGGATTGTGTTTTCATCTGCAAAATCGACCTCACCGATATTCATTTTTCTGATGAGCTTTGCAGCTTCTTCATTTTTGTCTGTCACCACGAGGGTATAGCGTGTACTCTTACTAATCATCTCATCGGTGGTAAACTCGTCGATCAGTTTTCCGCCGTCGATGATGCCGTAATGATCGGCAAGCTTTCCAAGCTCATCAAGGATGTGGCTGGAGATCATTATAGTGATGCCCCTTTCGTCCCTGAGACGTGAAAGAGTATTTCTCACTTCAACGATACCCTGCGGGTCAAGACCGTTGATAGGCTCGTCAAGGATTATGAGCTTCGGGTCGCCGGCAAGTGCGAGGGCAATGCCGAGTCTCTGGCGCATACCGAGAGAAAAAGAACCCGCCTTCTTTTTTCCCGTGTCTGAAAGACCGACAAGCTCAAGAAGCCCGTTTATGTATTCAGGGCTGTCGCATCCTCGTGCGATGCACTTTGCACGGAGATTATCATAGGCGTTCATTTTCGGAAAAATTCCCGGTTCCTCGATAAGGACTCCGACCTTGCTAAGCTCTTTCTTCGCTTCCGGACCGTTCTTTCCGAACAGTGAAAAGCTGCCGCTCGTCGGATTTGAAAGCCCGCTGAGCATACGCATTATGGTAGTTTTTCCTGCGCCGTTCCTGCCGATAAGACCGTATATCTCACCTTCGCCGATCTTCAGGTCAATATCCTGCACAGCAGCTTTTTTGCCGTAGATCTTTGTGAGCTTTTCGGTAGTTACAACATATTCCATAGATCTTGTACTGCCAAAACAGCAGTATCCCCCTTTCACTTTAGTACAATCCATTATAGCATACTACACAAAAAAATACATTGACAATTATCCAAGAATTATTATCCAATATCGTGTCCTTTTTTGGTCATTTGTGGTATTTTCCGCCGCTGTTGATCTGGAACGCCCTGTATATCTGTTCGCAGAGCATGACCCTTGCAAGCTGGTGCGGAAAGGTCATCTTTGACATTGAGAGCTTTATCCGTGCGGCATTTTTCACCTCGTCGGACAGCCCCCACGAACCGCCGATTATAAAGGCTATATTCCCGTGACCGCTGAGCGCAAGCTCTTCAAACACACCGGCAAGCTCCTCGGAGCTTTTCTGTTTTCCTTCGATGCACATTGCAATTATCTCTGCGCCCTTTGGCACAGCCGACATGATGCGCTTTCCTTCTTTTTCGATAACGGTACGGATATCCGACGGCGAGTTATCGTTTTTTATGCGTTCTTCGTCCACTTCGGTTATCTCAAATCCGCAGAAGCCCTTCATGCGCTTTGAATACTCCGCACAGGCATCCGTCCAGAATTTTTCTTTAAGCTTTCCGACACAAATTATACTTACGTTCATTCTGCACCTCAATATATCACGGGCTTTGCCATTCCGGATTCCGGAATGACCGACAGCATGAAGTCGATATCCTGCTTCATGCCTCTTGTTTCAAGCTCACAGAGCGAGGCCTGTTTTGCAAGCTCAGGGATGTTGTTCTCACGGCTGAGATGTGCAAGAAGCAGACGTGTAGTACCTGTTGAAACAAGCTTGACGGCGGTTTCGGCACAGCTTTCGTTTGAAAGATGACCGACATCCGAAAGGATACGTCTTTTCAGTATGTAAGGATACCCTCCGCACTGGAGCATCCCGACATCGTGGTTGGACTCCAGCACGACAGTATCACAGCCGGTAAGAGCGTTTATTATCTCGTCAGTAACTATTCCCGTATCGGTGGCAAATGCCGTTTTGCGCCCGTCCTGCGACTCCACACAAAAGCCGTATCCCTCTGAGCAGTCGTGCGATATCCGGAACGGAAGTACAAAAAAATCATCAAGCTCAATTCCGTCACTGGACAGGGGGATGATATTTATTTTTTCGCTGAGAAGGTTTTTGGCTTCGAGGGCTGAGACAGTACCGTTTGAAGCATAGACCGGAACTTTATATCTTGCCGCAAAGACCTTCAATGCGTTTATGTGGTCGGAATGTTCATGTGTGATAAAGACCGCCCTGATATTTTTCGGATCGGCTCCGAACCGTCCGAGTGCGGCTTCGATTTGCTTTGCATTTCTGCCGCAGTCGATGAGTATTCCCTTTCCGGCGCTTTCAAGATAATAGCTGTTTCCGGAACTCCCGCTGAAAAGCGGGCATAGCTTCGGCATTTCTTTCCCTCCATTTTATGTTTTACACCAAAAAGCGCATTCCCGATGTGAGAATGCGCCAAAGTTCATTATGCTGTTTTAGCAACGGGGTCGTCAGTATAGATCATGCGGATATCAGCACCGAGCGCCGAGAATTTTTCGACAACGTCCTCATATCCTCTCTCGATGTGTTCTATATCCTCGATATGTGTAGTGCCGTTTGCAGAAAGTGCAGCGATTATCATGGCTGCTCCCGCACGCAAGTCGGTTGCCTTTACAGGTGCGCCCATAAGCTCCTTTACACCTTCGATAACAGCCACCTTGCCGTCAACGGAGATGACCGCACCCATGCGTTTAAGCTCCTCGATATAGCGGAAACGGTTGTCCCACACAGCTTCGGTAACGATGCTCGTACCCTGTGCTATTGAAAGCAGCGCAGCGATCTGCGGCTGCATATCTGTCGGAAATCCGGGATGCGGCATTGTCTTGACATTGCAGCGTTTGAGTTCGCCTGTTCTGCGCACTCTCACCGAGTCCTCATATTCGTCGATCTGTACGCCCATTTCCCTGAGCTTTGCGGTTATGGATTCAAGATGCTTGGTGATAACATTCTGGACAAGTACATCACCGCCCGTTGCAGCAGCGGCAGCCATGTATGTACCTGCCTCGATCTGATCGGGAATGATGGAATAGGTCGTACCGTTCAGATGCTTTACACCATTGATCTTTATAACGTCGGTGCCTGCGCCCCTTACGTCAGCTCCCATAGAGTTGAGGAAGTTTGCAAGGTCAACGATGTGGGGTTCCTTTGCGGCATTTTCGATAATTGTTCTGCCCTCTGCCTTTACAGCCGCAAGCATGATATTTACGGTTGCACCGACAGAAACAACGTCAAGATAGACGTGTCCGCCTGTAAGGTGATCCGCCTTAACATTTATCATACCGCCGGTAACGCTGTGTTCTGCGCCGAGAACGGCAAAGCCCTTCAGGTGCTGGTCGATAGGTCTTACGCCGAAATCACAGCCTCCGGGAAGTGCCACCTCAGCACAAGAGAACTTGCCAAGGAGCGCACCGAGCAGATAGCTTGACGCGCGCATACGGCGGACAATATCATAATCCGCAACAGGCTCTCTGATATAGGAAGGGTCGATCTCAAGCGTGGTCTTGTTTATACGGTTTACTCTTGCACCCATTTCGTGCAGAATATTTGCAATAAGGTTTACATCCATGATATTGGGGATATTTTCGATACGGCATACACCGTCAGAAAGAATAACGGCAGGAATTATCGCAACAGCAGCATTTTTTGCGCCGCTGATACGGACAGTTCCATTGAGTCTGATGCCGCCGTTAATAACGATCTGTTTCAAATTGCAACACTCCTCAAATGTCGTTTCAAATATATTAGCATATCCGGCAAGTGAGCCGGAAGATCATTCAACGAGCCGTTTTGCTCTTATTGACAAAAAAGCAAAACTGTTTTTGGCTGTCCTGCACTAAAAACAGCTTCCGAAAAAGCGCAAAAATACGCCTCTCCTTGTGTTATGATAATACAAAGCAGTCGGATTGTCAATAATATTTCTGTTTTGTAACTGTATTGTTACTTAAAATAAGGATTTTGCATAATATTGAAATCACAGCAGTAACTCTTTTTTGTTATATCGTTCCTTACTTTAATCATTATAGAAGGCAAGCAGCGCCCTGTAGGTCTCATAAACGTCGATCTTTGAGACTATTTCAAAGGGTGCGTGCATTGAAAGCACCGGAACTCCGAGGTCTACGACATCAGCATTCAGGTTTGCAACGAACTTTGCGATAGTTCCGCCGCCTCCGCCGTCTACCTTTCCAAGCTCGCCGGTCTGCCAGAGGACGTTGTTGTCGTCAAGTATCCTTCTGATCTTTGCCATGAACTCGGCAGTTGCGTCTGAGGTGCTGTACTTTCCGCCGCTTCCTGTGTATTTTGTGATAACTGCGCCGTTATTGATATAGCTGCTGTTATTGCTCTCAAAGGCAGAAGCATAATTCGGGTCGAAGGCTGCGTTTACATCGGCTGAAAGACAGGTAGATTTTGCCATAACGTGGCGAAGCTCCATACCGTCGGCTCTTGCAAGGTCGGCAATAAAATCAGCCATATATGTTGACTTCATTCCTGTTGCGCCGTCGCTGCCGATCTCCTCACGGTCGGTAAGAACGGTGATAACAGTGGACTCCGGAATTTTTGTATCAAAGGCAGCCATTATTGCAGGATATGCACATACCTTATCGTCATGTCCGTATGCGCCGATCATGCTCCTGTCAAAGCCAACATGTCTTGCTTTTCCGGCAGGTACCATCGTCAGCTCTGCGGATACAAAATCCGCCTCTGTAAAGCCGTATTTTTCATAGAGCAGGTTCATTATGTTCAGCTTTACGGATTCGCTCTCATTGTCTCTGCGGAACGGTCTGCTGCCGATAAGGACATTAAGGTCCTCTCCCGTGAATGCCTTTGTCATGGTCTTGGACATCTGGTCAACGGCAAGGTGCGGAAGAAGATCCGTAACAACAAAGCACGGGTCGTTTTCATCATCGCCGACATAAACATCAATGACCTTTCCGTCCTTCAGGGCGACAACACCATGAAGCGCAAGAGGCACTGTCGGCCACTGGTATTTTTTGATACCGCCGTAATAGTGGGTCTTGAACAGGGCAAGGTTGCTGCTTTCATAAAGAGGATTGGGCTTGAGGTCAAGACGGGGCGAGTCAATATGTGCTATGCCGAGACGGACACCGTTTTTTGTGCCGGTGTTTCCGATAACGGCAAACATAACTGCCTTGTTCCTGTTGTTGACATATACCCTGTCGCCGGGAACATACACCGCTGAGGGATCATACTTTGTAAAGCCTCTCGCCTTTGCAGCTGTCACTGCACAGTCAACAGCCTCTCTTTCGGTTTTTGCATTGTCCAGAAAGTTCATATAACCGATACAGAACTCATCAGCCTTTTCGATCTCCGATCTGTCAAGAGTCTTTGCTCCGCTCTCGTTTTTGATGAGAAGCTTTTCTTTGAGAAGCTCTGCTGCGGTCTTTTCCTTCTTTTCTTCTGACATGGTAGTTTTCCTTCTTTCGTATGGTTTATTTATCTTTTTCCGATTTTTAATCGTCGTCTTTAAAGTACAGTTCGATATAAACGCTCTTGTTTCGTGCCACCTTTTTGCGGTAGTTATCCGTTTCTCCGAAAGGAACAGCCTTGAGTGTCTTTCCGTCATCGGAGTATTCCGGATCTTTCAGCCATTCGTCAACATTTCCCACACCGCCGTTATAGGCGCAGAGTGCGGTATCTTCTACTCCGTATTTTTCAAGAAGTATCGACAAAAGCTGTGTGCCGTATTCAATATTTATCTTCGGGTCATACAGGTCTTCCGTCTTGTGAGAATCGTCCTTTACATAATATGAATTGAGCCATGTGAAGGTGTCTGGCATTATCTGCATAAGCCCCATTGCACCTGCAACGGACTTTGCAGCGGGATCGAAATTGCTCTCGGTCTTTATCACCGCATAGATAAGCGCTTTTTCTACATTATATTTTTCGGAAGCGGCGTTGACCTCAGACTCATATTTCAGCGGGAATGTATCATGTGTCAGCTTTTCTTTTGCAGCAAGCAGGACATAAGCTCCTGCAATTATCACTGCAAAAACGATTGCCATACATATCACCGTTTTTACATTTATCCTTCCCTTTTTCATCTTACACCTCTTTTTTTATTCTTTCCAGAACATCGGCGGTCTGTCTGCGGACATCTTCAAGCGGCACTGAACCGTCAATGACAAAATCAGCCCTTCCGGTATAATATTCTGTCTCATGCTGTGCATCCATACGGAGCCTTGCTTCCTCTGGCGAAAGACCGTCACGCCTGATTATCCTTTCAAGCCTGAGCTTCTCCGGAGCTGTAACGGCGATCACCGCATCGCACAGCCTGTCGCCTCCGCTTTCAAAAAGCAGCGGCGCATCAAACACTATCGGACAGCAGGTATTTTTCCTGTATGCTCCAATATATTCCTCTGTTCTGCGGATTATCCACGGATGAGTAGTACCGTCAAGAAGTTTTTTGTTTTCCGGAGAAGAAAACGCCCTCTGTGCAAGAAGTCTCCTGCGGCAGCAGCCGTCCTCGTCTATTATATCACATCCAAAAAGTTCTGCAAGCCTTTTAAGGCAATCCGAGTTTTTTGAAAGCGCTTCTCTTGCGACCTGATCGGCACTGATGACCGCACAGCCCATTTCAGCGAGAAATTCCGACACCGTGCTTTTTCCTGCGCCGGTCTGTCCGGTAAGTCCTATAACGATGTTATCCAAGCTCTATCACCTCAAAGCCTGCCGCCCTGATAAGGCGGTTATAAACTGCAAGACCAACGCCTTCCGTGTCGGGACAGTGTGCATAGACCGTTTCAAAGCCTCTTTCGTCGGCCTCACGCAGGGATGAAAACAGGCTCCTTGCCTGCTCGTCATAGTCGTTTTCTCTTCCGGCACATATATAAGGCAGTGAAAGCTTGTCCTTGTCCTCCTCATAGCAGAGAACAGCCGTTTTTCCGTCATTGCGCATATTCACAAAGCTCAGAAAATCTTCTTCTGTACCTTTTATCAGCACCACATTTGCCTTCGGAGAATAATGCTTGTATTTCATTCCGGGGCTTGATGCCTTCTGACCATCAGCAAGCGGGTTCATCACGGCGCTGTCAAGCACCACTTCGCCGATGACCTCACGGAGCTGTTCGAGTGTGACTCCGCCAGGTCTGAGAAGTCTCGGCGGATCCGACGCAAGTGTAATAACAGTCGATTCAACTCCGACAGAACACTCTCCGCCGTCTATGACCGCATCTATCCTGCCGTTCATGTCGTCCATAACGTGGCGCACATCAGTCGGGCTGGGACTGCCGGAAAGATTTGCAGAGGGTGCTGCCAGCGGTGAAGACAGCCTTATAAGCTCCTGTGCGGCAGGATGTGACGGAAAACGTACAGCCACCGTATCAAGACCGGCACTGACCTCAACGGGTATTATATCCGATTTCGGCAGTATTATCGTCAGAGGTCCCGGCCAGAATTTTTCCGCAAGCAGACGTGCCTTTTCGGGAAACTCCCTGACAAGAGGATATATCTGTGAGATATCCGCAATATGGACGATCAGCGGATTGTCCATAGGCCGTCCCTTGGCTTCAAATATCTTTGCAACAGCCCTTCCGTTAAGTGCATCAGCCGCAAGTCCATAGACGGTTTCCGTCGGCATCGCAACAAGACCGCCGTTTTTTATTATTTCGGCAGCCCTGCTTATCTCATTAGTATCAAGCAGCAGTGTTTCCATTATTTCTTATCTTCCTTTTGTTCTTCTTCCTTATTTTTTTCAGCCTGTTCCTGTTCCGGCGTGACCATCGTCAGCGGGTCATTTACGCTCCCCTTGTATTCCTCAGTCTCTACGAGTGCCTTTGGCTCTTCGGGGACTTTTCTGATCTTGCGGTACAGGCATATCACATGGTATGCGATCTTATCGGCAGGCTTGGTCAGCATAAGGAAAGCAAGCAGGAGACATATCCCGCCAAAGATGAACGGTATTATTATCTGAACCTTGCTGTATGGCTCTCCGCTGTCAAACCCGCATATATAGCACATCGTCACCCTGTCTATACCGTCTCTGAGCTTCCAGTCTTTCTGCTTCTCCTCGGGAATATGCGAATCCGTGAACTCCATAACATCCGAATTCAGCAGCTCGGATTTGAGAGTATAGCCCTTGAACTCAAAATAATAGGGACTGCCTGTCTCTCCGCTCATCATGTTTTTCATACCGATGAACATTTCTTCGGTGTATTCACTGTCAGCCGTCACAAAAAGTATGCGGTCATTCGGGGTATGGACCGCAAGATAACCGACATCGCCGCCTACTGCCTCGTCGTACATTGTAAAGAAGTCCACCACGTCCTCTTTATAGATGATTCCCTTTACATCCTCGCCTTCTAAGAGGAAATCATAATCCGAAGGCGTTATCATCATGTGCTGATTTTCAAGATATTTATTATACTCCGGTTTCCGTGCCCCGTCAATAAACAGGAATATACTGATTACAAATAGTCCTATGGCAATATACACCCTCGGCACAAAGGCGTTTTTTCGTGATATTATCCCTTTCTGATCGGATCCCTGTTTCATGGTTTATTGTCCTTTCAGTATTTTCTTATTTCATTTCCTTCGCTGTCAACGGCTCTGGTACTGTTTTCATCTATGAAGAAATTCCCGTCATCGTTCACCCCGCCCGAATAAAAATCTATCGGGCTGCCGTCAGAGAAGGTAGGTTCCTTAGGCTCATATTTTATACTTCCGCTGCCGTTCATTTTTTTTGTAAAGTGAAACTCCGCAGCAGCCTCGGCATCCTCGGTTTTGCCGCCTGTATTATGAACGGCATCATGTTCCGTGTTCACATAGAAAGAGTCGGAATCCTCATCACTGCCGACATAGTTCTCACTGTTCGGGTCAAAAAGATCCTCTTTTCTGATCTTCAGCTCCGGTTCGATCTTTCCTTTGTTAACGAGGATGCCGTAAATGAAGTTGTTCACGAACTTCCAGAGCAGAAGCACTATCAGCCCAAAGATAAAGAGCATGCCTATAACAGCCATGATGAAGTAAGTATTGTCCTCATCGCTGCTGGCTTCATTCATTTTTATCATTATGCCGGAAATATCGTTTGCAGTTACTGCTCGTTCTGACAGCGTTTTGCCGCCGGAACGGATCGAGTTCAAGACCTTCATCTTATTTTTATCAGACAGATTCTGCGCCTTGCCCTTGAAGCTGAAAGAGCCTATATCGCCTTCCTGCAGCTTTCCGATGTTTTCATAGTTTCCCGAAAGCTCTTCTCCCTGCTCTGCGCTAAGCACAAAAAATTTGCCGCTGCTGTCAGAAACCGCAATAAGCCTTTGGACTATGCCTTTTTCAGCCAAGTTGAGATATGCGAAAACATCTTCGCTTGAAACAGATCCTTTTACTTCGTCTCCTGCTGAAATGCTGCTGTAGTCGTCAATATCGACCGATTTGTATTCCTTTGAATTGTATTTTACGAGAGTGACTAAATAATATATCTGAAAAGCAAGTATGATGCCGAGTATCATGGCCGTGATGACCTTGAGCTTTATAAATTTCTGTCTTCTGTACTTCAACCCTTATGCACCTCCATTGTCAATGAGCGGAACGATCATTCCTCCTGCGCAAGCTTCGCCGAGCGGTCGGCTGTTATCAATGCGTCAATGATCTCGTCTATGCTGCCGTTGAGGATATCGTCTATTTTGTAGAGAGTCAGCCCTATCCTGTGATCTGTAACTCTTCCCTGCGGATAGTTATATGTGCGGATACGCTCGCTCCTGTCGCCTGTACCTACCTGATCACGGCGCTGCTGTGCAACATCATCCTGCTGACGCTCACGCTCCGCTTCAAGAAGGCGTGATCTCAGCACCTTCATCGCCTTATCCTTGTTTTTATACTGGCTCCTCTCATCCTGACACTCAACAACAAGTCCTGTCGGGATATGGGTTATCCTGATGGCGGATTCAGTTTTGTTGATATGCTGTCCGCCTGCACCGCTGGAACGGAAGGTATCTATCCTGAGATCTGTCGGGTCGATATTGACCTCAACATCCTCCGCTTCCGGAAGTACAGCCACTGTAACTGTCGAGGTGTGTATCCTGCCCTGTGTTTCCGTTTCGGGCACACGCTGCACACGGTGTACACCGCTCTCATATTTCAGCCTTGAATACGCACCTTCGCCGGTAATCATAAAGCATATTTCCTTATAGCCTCCAAGTTCGGTCTCGGAAGCGCTCAGCACCTCGCTCTGATAGCCCCTTTTTACGGCATACATACTGTACATCCTGAAAAGAACAGCCGCAAAGAGAGCCGCTTCCTCTCCTCCTGCACCGCCCCTTATCTCAACGATAACATTCCTGTCGTCATTCGGATCTTTCGGGAGAAGCAGCAGCTTCATTTCAGATTCAAGCACAGCTATTCTTTCGGTCAGTTCAGACAGCTCCTCTTCGAGCATTGCCGTCATTTCCTTATCGCTGTCCTCACGCAAAAGCTCCCTGACATCCTCTCGCTCCTTTAGTGTGTTCCTGTATTCACGGTATTTCAGTGCAACAGGTTCAACGCTTTTATATTCCTTCATTACCTGAGTATAGACCTCCGGCGATGTCGTTACGGAAGGGTCGCAAAGCTTCTCCGAAAGCTCTTCATATTTATTTTCAAAAACCTTTAATTTTTCAAGCATAAGCATCCTCCGAATATTATTTTTCTGTCTATAGCAATCCAACTTAATAAGTGCATTAAACGTTTGGAATCTGATCCGTGCGTGACCGCAGCTTGTACTTTAATTTTCAATTTTCAATTTAACTCCATACTCCGCAGTTTTGCTATTATTATTTTGGATTGCTATAAAATGCCCATGCTACAGACCGTCCTTTTTGGGAGCTGCGGTGATCTTTTTTATGTTCTTTTCCGCCTTTGCTCTCGGCAGCATCACTTCATGCCCGCAGCCCATGCACTTTATCTTGAAATCCATCCCGACCCGCAGTACAAGAAAGCTTTTGCTGTTTTCTTTTCCGCAGGGATGGGCTTTTTTCATTTCAAGAATATCACCTGTGTTTATATCCATTCAAACCTGCCTCCTCTGAGGTTCTGCCGTCAATGCTTTTTGCGTGATACCAATAAGGAAATAATGATCGCTATTGCTGAAATGCCGAAAAGCGTTCCAAGCACCGACAAGAGTATCACGGCTTTTAGCTCTCCGCCGTCAGAGCTTTTCTGAAAAGAGCTGTCTGCTGATGAAGATACCTCTGTTTCAGTTTCAGACACCTCTTCCTGAACTTCCTTGGATGATTCAGACGGTCTGCTGTTCTGTACGGGAGCGTCACTGCTCTCTTCGGATACCTCAGAAACGTCAGAGCTTTCCTCAGGAGTATTTTTATCCTTATAGAACTCATTCATCTCTTTGCTGATTTTTTTCAGATTGTACAAAGAATAATAATTAACCGAATCCACAAGAGAAGCGTCCACCGGTATACCGTCATCTATCGGGCTGCCGTCCCTGAACTCAGCCTTCAGATAACCAGACATACGAAAGATTACGCCGTCAGCCGTTGCCTTCTGAAGGACACAGCAAGCACCGCCGCCGGACTGTTCTCCCAGCACCATAGCGCCGTTGTCCCTGAACATTGCCGGAAACAGATTTCCGCACGAAAAAGAAATGCTGCTCGTAAGAACGCCAAAGTTGAATTCGTCATAATTAATCGCCTTGTCCTTTTCGTCGATCTTTCCGTCAAGATTCTTGTCGGAAATGATCTCAAAGGTAAGGGTACGATCGCCTGCGGTAAGATTTTCATTATAAACACTCTTTCCAAAGAGAGTTGCACATATCCAGTCAAGGGCTATGGTATCTCCTCCGGAATTGGTCGTCAGGTCAAAGACGATATTTTTTACACCGCCGTCAGCCTTTGCTCTTTCGAGGTTCTCATACACCGTACATACGGAATCGCTGGGCATAAACTTTCTCTTTCCGGAAAAATAGTCCAGCCACTCTTCATACTCCACATAGAACGAATCAAAGCGTATAAGCACTGTATCGCCCTCACGATGAAAATCCTCGTCTCCTATCACATTTTGCCTGATCTCAAAAAGCCGTGAATATAACTCGGAGCGTTTATTGGTTTTAGTAATATAATAATTTGCTGCATCAGAAATGTCATTGAATTTTTCCAAAAAGTCATGGTATGTTTTTTCAGGTATTGTATTGCCGATACCAACATCCATAAGTCCCGAATGACCGCCGTCTGCAAGATGCACCTCAGTCAGCCAGGCAAGTCCCGCCAGATATTCTCCGGAAGCTTCCGACTTTAAAAGCTTTTTCGTTTCGGGAGCAAGCTCTTCAAGAGCCTTGTCAAGACCAACCTCCGACATCCTGTCCGAAAATTCATTGTGCAGGCAGGGATAGCCGTAAAAATAATCAAAGCACAGGCAAAGCTCATTATATGCAAATTCAGCCATTTGACTGCTGCGGGTGCCGTTTTCTATCCATTCAGGCATTTCTTTGTATTGGCTGACAGCATCACCGCCGTTGATGTCATAATAGTATGCCATAAAGAATATATTGCCGTTTCTGCATACCGCCGAGATGCAGTCGGTATTTCCGAAAAGGTCGCTGAGGGACGAAAAAGGAAGATAGACAACGCCGTCCTTTTCACGGATATCTATATTATATTTTTTGTAGTCAATAGTGACCGGTTCAGGAGCCTTGTCGATTTTTATTGAAGCAGTTTTTGTAATGAACTCCGGTCCTCCCACCGCAGCGGGGAACTTTTCTATTTTACGGATGGGAGTTGCTGCAAAAAGCACAAGATCATCCGATGTAAAGGTATCAGCCTTTATATCAATAACAGCCGTCTCGCCGCAGTTTTTTTCCGTACAGAGGTACTTTCCGTCAGACTGCTCATCAACAGTCATCTCACCGTCAAGGAAGGTCTTATAATAAACGTCTATCGCCATATAAGGTATCTCCGGCAGATCGTCAAAAAACATACATTTTACTTTTTCATTCTCGCTGAGGCTTTTTCTGTAGACAGGTATCTCCCTGATGCTGCCTTCATATCCTTCATCCGCATAAACATCAGCCGCAGGCAATGCGAATGAAGTCATCACAGCAGCGCTGCATAAAAGCACCGAAAAGATCTTTCCTGAAAAATTCATTAGTGATTACGACCTTTCATAAGTTTTACAGACCATTATTATATTATAATATCAAATACAATTCTTGTCAATTTATAATATATCCGCCGCATGGAAATCAAGTTTCTAATAAA
>DBWG01000136.1 GCA_002308635.1 Ruminococcaceae bacterium UBA1244
GGAGGTCATACAATGAAAAAGTACACAAAGATATTTGCACTTGCTAGGGCGGCCATGCTGTCTGTTGTTAGCTTAGCAGCCTGCAACGGCAACAATAATTCAAGCAGCAATTCCACAGCCAGTACAGCAAGCACAGCTTCAAGCACTGAAGAAAGCAAGAAGGATGACGCAGGAGAGGAAAAGGATCTCGGCTTTACCGAGGTCGAGATCTTTGCCGGTGTGGAAAAGGAATTTCTTAACCTTAACGCTGTTTACTTCCAGCCCGTTGATATGACAGGCGGCTATAAGGCAGAGGACTATGACTGCCACCTTGAGCTTGACGTTTCGGCTCTTGAAAACGGTCTCGGTTACGGCAAGGGCGACTGGGTTCCTTATCTGACGGTTGAGTATGAAGTAAAGAAGAACGATGGTAACTATAAGGCAACCGGTACTTTCATGCCTATGGCAGCTTCCGACGGTCCTCATTACGGTGCTAACCTCAAAATGGACGGTGACGGACTTTATACTGTGACCTTCACAGTTAAATTCCCGGATTCAAGCACCTACCTCATCCACACAGACAACACCGGTCCTGACACACACGCTTTCCCGAATGCTATTGTTTATACCTATGACAAGTGGCAGTTTACCAAGGGTGCGTGGGCAGAATAATAAACGCATAAAAAAACCGCCGATGATTACGGGCTTCGGCGGCAGCAGGCTCATATCCGGGCACTTATCTTCGGTGTCAGGATATGGG
This sequence comes from Ruminococcaceae bacterium UBA1244, assembly GCA_002308635.1. Lineage (GTDB taxonomy): Bacteria > Bacillota > Clostridia > Oscillospirales > Acutalibacteraceae > UBA1213. Next base: position 740 of record DBWG01000136.1, read on the forward strand.
CTGTGTGCTTATATGGAATATTTGTAAAACATCAAAAAACAAGGGTGAGATCATGCTTACATACCTTATTAACGTAACCGATGATATGCTTTTTGTATCCCTCGTTCTGGGCGTGATACTTGCTGTTATGGATACCCGAAGCGGCAAAGCAGGAAAGATCATCACGAGATCCGGACTTGCCGCCGGATTTATCATAGCCGCAGTTCGTTCGTATATTACCAATACAAGGCGTCTTGTGGGCGGCTGGAAGGTCGGAACCTACGGATACGGCGCAGCATTGGCGCTTTTTGTTCTGCTGATAGCTGCATTTATAATTTTCGGAAAAAAGTTTTTGACAAAAAAAGGAAAGCCCGGGCTGGTAAAAGCTTCAGAGATCATTATTTCCACCGTGACGGCACTCCTTATCGCATCATACCTTTATTGCGCAATGCCGAATGTTTATGTCTATCCCTTCAAGTTTGACACGGGAGGAAACGGGGTTCTCTCTACCGATTACCTCTTCCGACTGGAAGGTTATCTTGCAGGAATTATTGTCTGCCTTGTCTCGGCAGTAAGCGCCTATAAGCTGATTTCCGTTGCTATGATAAAGGGCAGCAAAAAGCTTTCGGTTATTTCCTTCTTTCTTTTGAACACAATGCTTGCGGTATACAATTTTGCAAAGCTTATGCTGGTGCTAACCCCGAGAAAGATCGTTGACAGCGTAGAACTCTTTAACTTTGCATCAATCAGCAATAACCTTGCACATTGGTATACCTTTGCAGCTTTTACAATATTAGCGGTGATTGGCATCGTTATCTGGGTCAGGAGCTATACCTCAAAAGAGCCCTATTCCACCAATGCACAGCACCGTAAACAGCGGTCAGTCTGGCGCACTGGGAAAAGGTATTCCGTTACTTTGTTCTGCTGTTTTGTGGTCGCTGTTTTGTGTGCCACATGGTTTGTGGAACTCAACAAGGAGGTTATTCGTGAAGCCCCCACAGAGGAGCCTGTCATTACACAAAATGCAGACGGTACGGATAAGGAACTGCGTGTACCGCTGGAAACAGTCAGTGACGGACATCTGCACCGCTTCGGCTATACGACACCGGAAGGCTATCCCACAAGATTTATCGTTGTGCTGAAGCAGGAAAATACCGGTAACTACGGTATAGGTCTGGATGCCTGTGAGATATGCGGTGAAGCAGGCTATTACGAAAATAAGGACGGTCAGGTCGTATGCAAAAAGTGCGGTGTCGTTATGAATAAGACCACCATCGGTATGAAGGGCGGATGCAACCCCATCATCATCGACTATGATATTGCTGACGGAGAGATAATTATTCCCGCTCAGGAAATGGTAAAAAATCAATCGCATTTTAAAAAATAAGTAAAAAAGGAGGGAAAGTATGTTTTTACGAATGGTGTGCGGCACATTTTACCGACAATGGAAGAAGATGCTGATGATTGCACTCACCGTTGCATTGGGTGCTTCCATCGCAACTGCGATGCTGAATGTTATGCTGGGTGTCGGCGATAAGATCAACGAGGAACTGAAAACCTACGGTTCCAACATTACGGTAGTGCCGCAGTCGGAATCTGTTATCAGCAAGCTGTATGAGCTGGATGAAGATGTGCGGTATGACTATCTTAAAGAAGAAAGTGTCAACGAATTGCTGACGATCTTCTGGGCAAACAATATCGTGGATTTTGCGCCCGAAACGGATACAACAGTCACACTTGACGGCAACGAGGTAAGACTGATCGGAAGCTGGTTCAATCATCATCTGGAGTTTATCAAGAAGGGTACGACCTATCAGCGTGATACCGGACTTGTCAATCTAAGAAGCTGGTGGGATATAAAAAGCGGAAAATGGCTTGATGAACAGGAACTTAATGGAACCGACTATTGTATGGTCGGCGAAACCCTTGCAAATGAAAAAAAACTCTCTGCCGGAGATACTATCCGTGTCAAGGGCGAGCATGGCACCAAGGAGCTTGAGATTGTCGGTATTTTTGAATCGGGAGACGATGAAGATAAGTGCATTTTCACAACAGTGACTGCCGTACAGGAGTTGACAGACACAAGCGGTCTTATCAAAAAGATCGAGGTCAGCGCCATTACTTCACCTGACGATGAACTTGCCGTGAAAGCTGCTAAAAATCCGTCTCTGCTGACGGGCGACGAATACGATCTGTGGTATTGCACGGCTTATGTAAGTTCTATTTGCTTTCAGATACAGGAGGCAGTTCCCGAAGCGGCAGCATCGGCTGTCAGACAAATCGCCGATTCAGAGGGCAAGATACTCGAAAAGACAGAACTTCTGATGTCGCTTATAACACTTATGAGTCTTATCGGTGCAACTCTCGGTATATCCAATCTGGTAACCTCGGGAGTTATGGAGCGCTCACAGGAATTAGCTCTGCTGAAGGCGGTCGGAGCCAAAAACGGACAAATCACCCGACTGGTACTGACCGAAACCATACTGACTGCTGTTGTGGGTGCGGTTGCCGGATATTTTATGGGTTATGCCTTTGCACAAATCATCGGACAGACCGTGTTTAATTCCTCCATTGAAATGAACGGTATGGTCGCTTTTATTGTAGCGGTTCTGATCGTGCTTGTGACGCTTGTGGGCAGTATTCCCGCTATCCGTCTGGTACTGCGTTTACGGCCATCGGAAGTCCTGCACGGCGGTCATTGACAAGGAGGTCATCGCATGAATAAGAAAAAACGGATGTTTATCCGCATGATAACCGCCTCACTGGTCAGGCGGCGCTCTCGTATGATCGTAGCTCTGCTTGCTATCATGGTGGGAGCAACAATATTGTCGGGACTCGGTATGATATATTATGACGTACCCCGACAGATGAGTTCTCAGTTCAGAAGCTACGGTGCAAACGTTATCATAATGCCGTCGGGTGACGGTTTTATTCAGGAGCAGGCGCTGCAGACGGCACTGGGGAAATTTCCGGATGCCGAGTTAGAGGGATATACACCCTACCGATATGAAAACACCTCGATACACAATATGCCGGTGACATTGGCGGGAATTAATTTTGATTCGATCATGAAAACAAGCCCCTACTGGCACATCAGCGGCGAACTGCCGGAGCAGGACGGTCAGACCCTTGTGGGAGCAAAGGTGGCCGATAAGCTCAGCATAAAAACCGGTGACAGCATTTCTGCCGTCAATTCCTTTGAGGTGACGGACAGTACCGACACATCACGGATTCCCGACTATGAGATCTATACCGACCCCAAAACGGGAGAAAAACACTGCGACCACGCACTGGATCTAAAGGTCACGGGTATTCTCGATACAGGCGGTTCGGAGGAGGAATATGTGTATGTTTCTCTTGGAGACACGGCTTATCTTTCTCTGGCTGACAGAGGGTATGATATCGTAGAAATAAGCGCTGCCGCCACACAGGACAAACTTTCGGAATATATTGACAATATCAACAGCAGCGTCCGCTCTGTTTCCGCAAAGCTTGTCAAGCGTGTCACAGCTTCGGAAAGCTCGGTGCTGACAAAGCTGCAGTCGCTTGTTTTCATCGTAACTGCTGTAGTGCTGATACTGACAATGATATGCGTTGCTACCACCATGACCGCAGTAATTGCTGAAAGACGGCGTGAGATAGGTCTGCGCAAGGCTTTGGGGGCGAATAACGGCAGTATTGTGGGACAGTTCCTGAGTGAAGGTCTTGTGCTGGGAGGTATCGGCGGCATTCTGGGAGCTTTACTCGGCTATGCGTTTGCGGAGATCGTTAGTGTTAATGTATTCAGCAGCTCTATTATGTTTCAGCCTCTGCTGATACCTGTTACGATTGCCTCATCGGTCATTGTTACGGGTGCGGCTTGCCTGATACCGATCAGGAGCGCTGTAGAGGTTGACCCGGCACTGGTTCTCAAGGGTGAGTAAAGGAGGTACACAATGAGTTTATTGGAATTGAAAAATATATCTAAGATATATGGTGATCTTCACGCACTGGATAACGTCAGTCTGAACATTGAAAAAGGCGAATGGATTGCCATTATGGGACCTTCCGGTTCCGGCAAAAGCACCATGATGAATATCATCGGCTGTCTTGACAGGCCGAGTACGGGTGAGGTTATCTTTGACGGCAAGGACATTTCAAAGGAAAGCCGCCGCAGGCTCACCGAACTGCATCGGGACAAGATCGGTCTGGTGTTTCAGCAGTTTCACCTTATCAACTATCTCAACGCTGTGGAAAATGTCATGGTGGCACAGTATTACCACAGTATGCCGGATGAAAAGGAAGCTCTTGCAGCCCTTGAAAGAGTCGGTCTTAAGGACAGGGCAAAGCATCTGCCGAGCCAGCTTTCCGGCGGTGAACAGCAGCGTGTTTGCATCGCAAGAGCACTTATCAACTCTCCCGAGTTGATATTAGCTGACGAACCCACCGGCAATCTGGACGAAGCCAACGAAAATATTGTTTTAGGTATCTTCCGCCAGCTTCACAAGGAGGGTACAAGTCTTATTGTTGTTACCCATGATCCGGAGGTCGGCGAAGAAGCACAGCGCATCGTTCGTCTCGATCATGGAAAAATAACCTCTGACCGCAAAAACGAAGGATTCAAAGGATAGGTGTCTGCTATGAAAAAAATAATCAAGTTACTGTTAGCCGCTGTTTGCGCTGCCGCTTTGAGTGTGACATTTGCCTCATGCAGCGGTGAACAGAAGTCTGTTTCATATAAAGACGGCACATACACCGGCAGAAGCTCTGACTTCAAGGAGGACGAAAGCGGCAACGGCGCAGGCTACGGCGAAGTTGAAATAGAGATAAAGGACAACCGCATCACCGCCTGCACCTTCAAAATGTATGAATTGGACGGCACCTTGAAGGACGAAAGCTACGGTGCTGATCTGTCAAAGGAAAACCGCCTGAAAGCACAGAAGGCGGTGCAGTCTGCGGACAAGTACGCCTCTCTCTTAGTGAAGTCGGGCAGCATTGACGGCGTGGATGCCATCAGCGGTGCAACAATCTCCTGCAATGAGTTCAAGGAAGCGGTCAATGATGCTCTCAGCAAAGCGGCAAAGGACTGAATGAAAGGAAGGGAAAGCCATGAGTATTGCAAAGCGATTGGAACACCGGCTGTTAGTGTTGGTGCTTTTAGGGTTCCTCGTGGGTCTTCCCTGTGCCACACATACGGAAATATTTCACAGCAAAAGTAATACTGATGCTGTTTCGGGAGCAACCATGAAACTGCCGGAACAGCCGTCCGGCGAGTTCATCATTCTCATCAACAAAAGATTGCACCGGGATACGCTGTCCGAATGGCAGAAGTTTTTTTCGGGTGAGGATCTGCCGGTTATTTTCGATGATATATCCTGCCTGACCGCAGAGGGTGACGTGACGGGGATCCTTCTTGCCGAAAGAATGCAGGC
>DBWG01000021.1 GCA_002308635.1 Ruminococcaceae bacterium UBA1244
GCTCTCATGCTCCGCAAGTTAGGCTGGACGGAGTATCCTGCCAACAATGGTCGCAAAAAGATTCCCGGCTACGGGAAGGGAACGGCTTTTTGTCGGCCGGCAAGTGACAGCGGTGACAGTAGCGGGGACAGAAAATAATCATCATCTGTCCCCATAAAAACTCAGTATTTATGCAAGTTTGCGCGTCTTGGTGACAGTAGTGACAGTATATTTTGAAAACATTTCCATAAGAGTATATAGAAGTTTCTGAGCTATAATTCGGGTACGTAGACCCTGCACACAGATATGCTATACAAATATATTTATATGAAATCACTGTCCCCATCTGTCACCTGTCACCGCCGCGCCGGAGTGCCTCCGGTGTCAATTTCGCGGCGGCAAGCTGCCGCTCCCAAATTGCGTCCGACTCTACCGCATCGGATACTTTATCGCCGCGGCACGACATTTTCGAATCAGATAGACCTGAGCGCAAACACGGGTCCAGCGTCACGCTGGCGCGGCACAAGAGTTTTGCTTCAGATAGACTTGAACGCGAACAGCGTTTTCGGGGGGCGTGGGTCTCCGGTGGAGACCTCTGCGCAGCAGAAACGCCGACCGAGCCGACAGGCGAGACATGGGGGGACTTTTCCGCAAAAGTCCCCCTGACCAGTGTGACGCTGGTGGATTGTGACAAAAGTTATATAGAAAGCTTTTACGGACTTCTAAAGATCGACCTTCTGTCGCTGCGGACTCTCGACGCTGTCTCAAATATGCTTGCAAATATCGAAAAGAACGAGAAAACCAAAATCAATTTTTCGGAAATTCCCGAAGAAAAGGAAGTATTCAGCAGTGTGTTCTGGGGCGGGAATACGGATTTTATATTTCAGTTCGGGTCAGACGGTATGAAGGACTGGCTGAGAAAGCTCCATCCCCGAAATATCGATGAACTGACAATGTTAGCGGCTGCTTTCCGTCCGGGTCCGATGCAGTTTCTTCCTGTGATAAGGGATGTTTTGTATGGGAACAAAGAGCCTTGTCTTATTTCTGAGAAACTCAGACCTATACTTATTGGTACCTGTGGGTGCATAATTTATCAGGAACAGCTTTTGCGTATCTTTACTGACATTGCCGGTTTTTCCGCTGAGGAAGCTGACCGTATCAGAGCGGCAGTCTGTCATAAAAACAGAGAAGAGATCGAAGCTGTAAAAGAATCATTTATATCGGGCTGCTGTCACTGCGGCTTGTCGGAAGAAGAAAGCGAAAGACTGTTTGAGCAGATAGTTTCATTCGGGAGCTATGCGCTCAATAAAAGCCATGCCGCCGCTTACGCAGTGCTTGCCTACAGAATGGCGTGGCTGTTTTATCATTACCCCGCGTACTTTTTAGCGTCGTCATTCAGGTATTCCGAGGACAATGACGCTGTTTTGATTCTTTACAGAGAATGCAGCAGGTGTGAGGTCGAGATCCTTCCTCCTGATGTTAATATTTCGGGATACGATATAACCGCAAAGGGAGATACTGTCAGAATAGGATTTTCTATGATAGACGGGTGTAAAGCCGCAGGCAAAAGCATAGCTGCCGACCGAAGAAATAACTCCGGTTATGATTCTTTGTCGGATTTTCTTCTCCGCATACGTCCTGACGAGTGAAGAGAAATAGCACATAGTATCAAACTATATTTTGCTACAGGCATATAAAAAAATGACATCGCTATCAAGCGTTACACCTGATAACGATGTCTTCCCTCTTCCTGCTTTTTCTGAAACCATCCATAAGACGCCTTGTGCTGTCTGGAATGCTCTGAGCAGTATCTTTTATCGATTCGGCAATTGATTTTTTCCTGTTTTGGTTTACCTGCTCCAGATTCCTTATCATTTCATCAATTCCGATAGTTATCCGGTCGCTGAAAAGAGTTTCTTTAGGAAGCCTTTTCTTTCAGCTTAAAACAAGTCTGCAAATCAGGCTTTCTCTTACTCTCGGAAGCAATGTTGATCTTCTCATTAAATTGTTTCTCATCACATTCACCAATCATGAACAACCTGATAAGAGTCTCAATTTCATCGGGAAGCATTCTCATTTTATCACACCTCACTGTCTATAAGATTTGATTCCGTATCTGTTTTATATGATGTTTCTTATTTATTCATGATATTCAACAAGCTTTGATAACTGTCAACTCTCTCATATACCACTTCAGCACCTGAAAGCTGCGCAAACAGTTTCTCGGCACATTCTATTTTGGCTTTTTCGATGGGCTTCAGGTTCAATGAGTCCATTGTACCTTTGGTTTCAGCTACAAAGTATATGTGTTTGACCTTACCTTCATAAAAAGCAATAGCCCAGTCAGGTGAATAATTGCCGACAGGTGTAGGAATAGAAAAGCCCTTCGGAAGCTTAGCGTATACACAAACCTCATCGGCTACATCCATATCTTCTGCAAATCTGCGTTCTTCACTTTTACCGTCTTTAGCGTATCCATCAGCAAATACATAGTCCTGAACATTTTTCTTTGAACGATATGCTTTTGAAAAATCTGTGTTCTTTTCGGCTGTAAAGATGGCGCTGTCGTATGTACCATCAGTCTGATTGTAGGATATATGATCCACGATCATTGTTGCCTTTTCTTCATTTATCAAACGAATCGCTTTTGTGATGAATTCCTCAGGATTGTTTCTGAATATAGCAAATACATCCGGTCTAATAGACGACAGTATTTTTGCAGCAGAACGCCTTGTCAGCTTGGCGCCTTCTGCGATTTTGCCGATAAGGTCATACCTGACTGAACTTACAGTACCTCTTTCAAGAGTAAAGGTTCTGCTTTTTTCTGCTGAGAAAGCTTCACCGCTTTTGAGTTTGTCTGCACTCAGTCCCTGTTCCTGTTGTCCTGTTGTTACGGTATATTGCAGCTTGGCTACAAACATCTTATCGTTGATGTGGGCAACAGCCTTATGTATAAGCTCCTCACTGTCAAACTCGACTGTATA
>DBWG01000088.1 GCA_002308635.1 Ruminococcaceae bacterium UBA1244
GTGCTTCCGTTGCACCATAGATCCATAGGCACTTGGTGGGCAGTGTTGGTGTCGATCCAACCTACACGGTGCTTCAAACCGCCGCTTTCACCGGATTAGCTTACCGCCCGTTATGCGGGACAACGGAAACGCGACGTCTCCGCCATCCCTGAAAGAGGTTTTGTAAGGAGTGCCTGTTTCCTTACAAGACTTCTTTATTGGCTCCCTTCGCAGGAATTGAACCTGCATTCTCTGATTAACAGTCAGGCATCCTACCTTTGAATGAGAAGGGAATGTTTCGGTTAAGTTGTCAAGGTTCATGAGAATAAAAATGACCGCCCGGTTTATTCTCTGTTCCGGACGGTCCAATGAAATCAATCTTTTTGCTTGTGCCTAAACAAAAGTCAAATCACATGGTGACCGTCCTTTACGTCCGTAAATGCTATCTTCGCCATAAAAGCGCTCGTGCTTCTGCGAAGCCGTCGGGGCATAAGAACATACTGAGCCTAACGCTGTATTTATGAGCGCTTTGAGGTTTTTCCACAGTTGTCTCAACATAGTAGTCATCTGCTGTTCCATGTCCTTTCGTTTTTAGTCATAAAAAAAGAAGTGCTGTACGATCCAAACCTGTAATACAGGCTCAGATGTCGGACAGGCACTTCCTTCATCTGGCGTGATTGTAACATCACGAAATGTTATATGCAAGCACTTTTTTCAAGTTTTTCTGCAATGCATTGTGCGTTGAGTTCAGCGCATATTTAATATACTTGTCTGTACTTTTTGTCTCGAAAAATTATTCGGAAAAATCACATTACGCCGCTTGTCAGATCGGCATCAACGATATCCGTTATCCTGCAGTTGCCGCTGAGATCTTCGTATACATACACGCGTACGTAATGAGGTTCTGCGTTCGAATAGACAACTGTTGCTCTGCAGAGATAGCAGTGATTCCTTCCTGCTACGACCTGGGAACCGAGATAAGCGACGGGCTCATAATCAACTCCGAGCAGGCCTTCTTTTGCCTTGTTAAAAATTTCAAGCCTTTCCTCTGTAAGCTCTTCATCTTCTGCATCAGTCCAGGCTCCGGCGGGTTTGTCAGTCTTTAACACATTTTCAATTGCCGGGACAACAGACGCACTTACCTGCTTCTGAAGTGCCTTGCAGCATACCGTAAGACCGATTACTGTTACCACAGCGGCGAGTCCGAATGCCATGATTCTAATTACCTGTTTTTTCATTTTTATTTCCTCCTGTGATCTGTAATTTTCTGTTTTTGTTGATCAGCGTCATTATCACAGGTAGCAGCACACAAACCAATAAACAATGATGTTCCGGTTCATTGCTTAAGCAACATGTAATCGACGTTCCGTTGTAAATTGGTATAATTACTGCAGAAAAACTATTTCAAAGGTGACCTTATGATCGATTATGAGACCATTGCGAGAACCAATCACAGCAGCGGAATGAACTGCGCCACGGCCGTTTATGAAGCGCTGGGATTGCATAACCCGAACAAGACAACCGCTCCCCGCCCGAGAGCCGTTGACGGCATGTGCGGAGCAGTGCTGGCAGCAGAACAGGTCATCAGGGAAAACGGCGGCACGGAAGCCGACATACAGGAATTTGAAAAGCAATTCACTGATAAATACAAGCATCTTAAATGCTCAGAACTCCGCGGTTTTCTGAGCGGAAAATGCAATGATTACGTAGGTGTTTCAGCTGCATTAGTCGCGCAGATGGGAATCCTCTCAGATCCGGAGTGATTATCAGTTTCCTGCCTTTCTTTTCACTCATTATTGATGGCTTTTTGATGCAGAGTTGAAGTTTATTTGAAAACCCATAGTTCTAACCTTTATCTGTGACCGGATGACAGATCATGTTTAAGACCGGTAAAAACACATATATTGGGGTAATAATAATGGGCGAAAATGTTTGGTATTTAAATGAGAAAAATCAGACTGACAGCAGTTATACGGATTTCACTTATACTGATCTGACAACGGTCAGCAACAACAGACCTGTTAAGTACAGAAATGTCAGCAAAGCCGGAAGAAGCAAAGCAACCGTCAAACGCAGGAAGAAAAGCGCCGCCGGAAAGGTATTGCTTTGCACGTTCGGAGTTTTAGCCATAGCCCTTGGCGTATTTCTGATAAAAGACCGCGTGGTAGAAGTTTTTTCAAAGACCATTAACGGTGAATTATTCTCTGAAACATATACAAATGATAAGGCAAAACGCTCGCATAAAAAGACTTACGAGGAAGCTGATGCTTTTCAGCTGACCGCCGAGCGTGCCTCCTACGACGAATCAGATCCCGCATACGGTGTTGCGGAAAACATAATGGCTTCGCTCTGGCGTGACAACGATATCGATACGGCTTGGGAAATCTTTAACTGGGTTCATTCAAACATCTACTATCAGCCGATAACAACCTCCATGACATTTGAGGAAGCGGCTTACAGAGGATTCACAAGGAAAAGCGGTGACTGCTATGTTACTTTCGCCTGCGCGAAAATGCTTCTGGACTGTGCCGGAATCCCCAATTTGATGGTCGAAAGATATCCTGTATACGAGAACAGTCATTACTGGAACCTTGTCCAGCTGGACGGTGAATGGTATCACTGCGATGCCACCGTATTCAAAGATCATCCCGACCTGTATTTCATGTGTACTGATGATGAGATCGCTGATGACCACCATTCATTTAACAGTGACCTCTATCCCGAACGTGCCAGCGGATATTCATACTATCAGGCTCCCTACGGTTATCAGCCGGAAGAAGTGTACGGTTACTGGGATGAACCTTTCTATGGAGACGATTCCATGTACGAGAAAGACCCTTATACGGAAGAATATGCCGACTACTGGGATGAGCCTTATTACGGCGATGACATCATTTATTGGGATGAACCGTATTCCGGAGAAGGACCCGTTTATCAGGACCGTCCCTATCCCGGAGAAGCTGTCGTCTATCCGAATGAGCCTTATGAGGATAACTACGTTCAGTAAGAAGCATAGACAAATAGCGTGATCTTTTAAGCGTCATGGTATAATTACGGTTGTATTTCCCGGCATTATTTCCGTGTTACAGAGGGGTTCGTCATGAGCAGGAAAGAAAAGGATCCGTTTAACAGATTTGTTCCACATGGAACAAATTCCTCACAGCATCTTAAATGCGCAGCCCTGATAAGATGAAGATAAAAAAGACATTCATTTCATCGAAATACATGTCCATGCTCTGCAGCGGTACATTGCTTATGGTGCTGACCGCAATAATGAGCATGGTAGACACCCTGATCGCCGGAATCACTCTCGGAGAAGATGCGGTAGCCGGAATATGCCTTGTGTTGCCGGTATATTCACTTGCCAGTTTCTTTGCCGTCTGCTTCTCATACGGAGTTCCGATCCTGTATGCCGGAAAGATAGGAAGTTTCCGTAAAAAAGAAGCAGACAAGTGTTTTGGTGTGGGTCTGACCGTGGTTTCCGTGATCGGTATCCTGATGTTTTTCCTGATTCTATTATGCGGAGATGCTTTCTTAAGATCTTATAATCCTGAACCTCAGGTCTATGAAAGCGCTTCGGAATACCTTTCCTGGATGAAGTTTGTGGTGCTGTTGCTGCCGCTTAATGAACTTTTGGACGGTATGCTCTTTGCAGACGGAGATGAAAAGATCAGTCTGACTGCCAATATTTCTCAGGGCGTGCTGAAGGTGATCCTGTCCGTTGTCCTTTGCAGGATAATGGGTGTGAGCGGATTGGCGGTTGCATCGCTGATAAGCTTTGCGGTTTCCATACTAATTTCATTCATTCACTTCTTCCGACCAGGAAATACGCTGAAACTGAATCTTGCTTTTTCGCCGGCGGTCTTCCGCGACATAATAAGATTCGGTCTTGTTGATGCCAGTACACACCTTTTTATCTCTCTGTTTACCGTTGTCATAAATTTCTTTGTGATAACGGTATTCGGTCCGGAAATGCTGATAATCGTATCCGTGATCACGCTTCTCAAGGAAGGTCAGATCCTGTTTGAGGGGATCGGCGAAGCGATCACGCCGCTTATCAGCACATATCTCGGAGAGGGCAATTATCCCGGGATACGGAAAATATGGATGTTTGCACAGTGGAGTCTCTGGGCGGAAAGCTTTCTTTCCACAGTATTTATTTTAGTGTTTGCACCGTCTATCGTCGGTCTTCTCGGTATCAGTGATCCTTCTGTGGCCGGATATGCCGTATTCGGACTGAGAATAATGTCGCTGACTCTGCTGTTTACCTGCAGGTTATTTCTCGATTCGTCTTACTTTATCCTTGTGGAAAGAGTATCTCTCGGCGTTTTGGATTCGTTGCTTCGCGATCTTGTTCCCGCACTCCCGCTGGCTGTTCTGGGCGGCCTGACCGGCGGCATCTACGGTATGTTCATCGGATTGGCAGTCGCTCCCCCGATAGGTTTTTTCCTGTCGGTCCTGTACATAAAGAAGAAATATGGCAAAGAAAACTACGCACTATTCCTTGCTGATATGGAAAAACAAAAAAGAGTGAAATTGTATGAATTCAAGGTCTCACCTGATGCAATCATAAAAGCAAGGGATGATATAGGGGCTCTGCTGAAGGACAGTTCCTACAGTGACAAGCAGATCAACAGAACAATGCTGATCTTTGAAGAGTTGTTCATGCTGATCCATGACTGCAATCCCGGGAAAACCATCCTCGCAGAATGTCTGGTCGAGATCGGTGACACGATCCGTCTGACCACAAAGGACAACGGCCGTATCATCGATCTGACAGATACTGACCGTGATGTGAGCTCCCTTCGTTCGTATGTTTTTTCAAGTCTTCTGGAGACGCACACCACCCGCCGCATCCATTTTTTGGCACTGAGCTATAATCATACAGTTTTAGAGATAAACTGATCAGACGGGAGTGTCGGATGACGGGCAGAATTATAATGCACGGCGGTTGTAATGCTATAATATCCGCTGTGTATTTTTATTACTCTTAAGAACTTAAAGAGGTTACCGTCATGGCTAAGAAAGAGAAGAAAAAGATGTCCAAAAAAGCAAAGATCATACCTGACACTGAATAAAGCTATCGAGATGGCTGAAGAAGATTAATAACTCTTGCGTGGTTTATATGATCTTGCACCCTCAGATGTGCCTCGGAAAACATGAGTGTTCAGGCGTAGTCCCTGTAACTTGAGAGACTGAATGTCGAGTCGACCGGAGCTGATGCAGTCTCTTTATTTATGTTGCAAATGACAATTATCCACTGCCCCTCCGCCACTTCATCCGAGCCTTCATTGACCCCAAGAGATTCTGTTTTGGATAATTCTTTGATCTCATCTTCCGAGAGTTCCTTGTCGGAAACATATACGCTCCACTCTATGTCTGAATCGGAATTATTTTTCATTGACCAGAAGAAGTATGCGCCTGAGAAAGTATCGTATTGAACTGCGTAATAACCCTTCTCGAAGATATCCTCATTTGAAATGTCGAATCCCATTCCCGACGGAGGTTCGTCATATATATCATCAGGCATGTCAGGTGCCTTATAATTCGACGTTTTTGCCGAAGTTACAGACGCAGAAGATTTGGTGTCAGTTCCTTTCGAGCAGGCAGACAAGGAAAAAATAAAACCTGCGAGAAGGGTACATATCAAAATGTGTTTTTTGTTAAGCATAAAAATCTCTCCAAAGATCAGTCAGTAACATAACACGCAAGTTCAAG
>DBWG01000095.1:0-1074 GCA_002308635.1 Ruminococcaceae bacterium UBA1244
GTTGTCATTGCAATACTCGGAATACTTGCGGCAATAGCTCTTGCATCAGTAATAATGATAATAGAAAACGCTAAGGATAACGCTGCCGAAACAGATGCCCAGACCCTTGATACGGCGTGTCAGTCATATATGGCAGGGATCTATTCCGGAGAGATAAACGAGGAGGAGCACGGAAGGTCTACCCAGCCGTCACTCCCAAAAAAGAATGCCAAGCTTTCTGCAAAGAGAAATGCAATAAAACTTGCAACGGTCGTGAATGCCTGTGAATATGCAGGACTCAGCGGCATTATAGATGATATAAGTGCCGGAATTGGCAAAACTGACAACGTTTTTGTTTATGATTCCAAGGGCGGCATTCATTATCATGAGGACAGACCCGATCTTACCAACTATATCACTACATCAACAACACTCGGCGATCTCTATGGAATAAAATGACAAAGACCTTAAACTTCAGCGTCCTTCTTCAGCAGGAAGGACGCTTTTTTATACTTTTGGCACCTGACAGGACGAGAATTTTTGAAAAAATCTTTAATAATGTGAAGTGCTTGTGAATAAAGAATGGGTTTGTTAACAATTTCCGTTATGAAAAAATGCACAAAAATTGTTCAACACTTAGTGGAAATCAGATAAAAAGTGCCTTATTAAGCCCGAAAGTGAAAAATACCATGTTGAAATTTACCAAAAAAAGCCTTTATGTTTTTACATAAAAAAACATAAAAAATCAAAAAAAACTATTGACATTTTGTTAATAAAGAGTTAAGATATATACAACAAATGAACACGGTGCTCCACCCTTCAGGGCAGCGGGTTCAAAAAAATTTTATTAAAGAAAGAGGTAATGTCCCATGACTCTCCAGCAGAAATTGCTCGCTAAGCAGAGCAAAAAAGGTTTCACACTCGTTGAACTCGTAGTTGTTATCGCAATCCTCGGTATCCTCGCAGCTATCGCTATTCCTTCAGTTATCGCTATCATCAACAGCGCTAACGAATCTTCAGCTCAGACAGACGCTGCTACCGTAGACGCAGCTTGCAAGGACTACTATTCAGTATGCGTTGCAGGTAAGGCTCCCG
>DBWG01000095.1:1102-18811 GCA_002308635.1 Ruminococcaceae bacterium UBA1244
ATCAATGACGCTCTTGATTATGCAAACATCAAGGACAGCGTATCTCTTGGTGATATGGCTGTTGACGCAAGCGGCACAATCTTTGATAAAGAGACAGAGCCGAACAGAAAGCCAGACACTGATAGAACAGCTCTTCTTGCAAAGCCCGACGGCAAGGGTTCACTCAAGGCTCTCTATGCAGGCACAAGTGCAGATACAGACCCTGAAGGCGACTGATGGCGATGAGCCGTAATTTATCCCTTCTGGCAAGTGCTGGTATGAGATAACACTAAGTTAGGTCTTACATAACAACACAATCAAGGCCCGGAAATATTTCCGGGTCTTGTTTTTTTTGAAAACAGCTAAAATTGGCTTTTCAGCAAAACTATCAAAGAGGCCCGATGATATTTGTTCTTAGAAACTAACAAAAAGTATAATTGCATAAATATCTGTCGAAATATACCTCTATATGCACAAAAACTGCCTAATATTAAAAAATTGTTCAAATATTATTGAAATCTATACTTTTTTGTGATAAAATAACAAAAGGATATTATAACCGTTAGTGTACGTATGACAAGCCATACAAAAATCAACGGTTTTGATATTTATCAGGAACATAAACCCGGAACAAAAAATTTATAAGAGTGTGGTGTATTTATGAAAACGGTAGCAACAGTAATGCAGCTGACAAGAAGCCTGCTTATTCTTACTCCCGCCGAGTATGATAAGCCAGAGGGCGGTCTTGCTCTCAGCAAAAAAAAGGGAACTTCTGTACCCAGCAACTTCAGCGTTCCTCAGATATTTGAGCTGAATGAGTCTTTGAAGGATCATCCTTATGAAAAGTCGGATGAGCTGGCAGCATTTGTAAAACGCTGCGCCGAGAGCGTAAGTATGGAGCTTGGCGATATATTCCTCTGCATCGAGGATGAAGATATCCTCATTACAAAGGAGTATAAGCATCATTTTGAATCAAAGGATAAGCTTCTGCTTACATACGCTCGTGTTGAGGCGGAAACTGTACTCCATCAGGAAGTTGAAAAATATACTATCCTTAATTTTGAATATGGTCAGCAGTATGGCAAGGCAAACAAGTCAGAGGACGTTTCTGCATCTTTGTTTGCAATGAATACTGCAATGCTTACTGATATCCGCGCTAATTTCTCCGCCGCAGGTCTTAAGATCGTAAAGGTCGCTCCGCCTATCGCAGGTATGCTCTATACCGCAAAGGCTGACCTTAACTCAGCAACAAGAGCAATAGCACTTATCAGTATGGACTTTGCCGCAACAAGACTCGTAGTTCTCCATAACGGCGCACCTGTCTTCCAGCAGTCTTTCTCAAGCGTGCTTGAGGATGTTGCTGAAATGCTGATGCTTGAATTCGGTATCAGTAAGCTCGGAGCTATCGACCTCATCCGCCAGAAGGGTCTCGGCGTTTGTAATGAGTGTAACTCCGCACAGACCAGAAAACAGGTAATGTCAATGCTCGACAACGCTGCCGGCGAGATACTCAGAAACCTCCGAATGGTAATCTCTACGATGCGTCTCGATATCGACCAGATCGTTCTCTGCGACGCTCTTGCAAAACTTCCCAATATCGCAGCTTACTGCCGTCAGGTCGGACTTACCGCTCCGATGCAGAAGGTCACCGATATCTTCTCCGGTCAGTCACAGCCCCCGACAGCAACTGCCGCCGCTCAGCAGAGAGGCTTCGATTCGGTTTCTTTCATCACTCTCAACGGCTTGCTTACAATGCCTTATGTCGAGGCTAACCTCCTTCAGGGTCAGACAAATATTATGTCTGCTCTTTCAAAACAGGAAGGCCATAAGATCGGCAATCTCGTTGCAGCCGCTATGGGTGTCGCAGCAGCTGTCTGGATGATCGCCGTTTCGGCATTCTGGGTAAGTATGAATATCCGTGAAAATAACGACACGAATGACCTTAAATCCGAAAAATATAAACAGGCACGTCAGCTCGTTGCGGATGAGAAAAAATGGGTCCAGCTTACCGATAATGTGCAGACAAATATCGACAGACTTCCTAAGGCTACATATAAGCTTTCAACAGCGATCCAGTATATCTACGATCAGATCGTCCATGGTCCCAATGTCAATGAGACTAACTCTATCTCGGTTCAGAAGTATACCGATAAAAACACCAAGACCAGTGAGACCACTCCCGGTATCTTGATAAAAACTAGTCTTACACTTGATACTCTCGAAAAGTATAACGCTTTTGCGGCTAAACTCGCTGAAGAAAAGATCTTCTCTATTGATGAGCGTAAGTCTATCCAGACTACTGAGGTCGATCACGCTACAAAGAAAGAGGGCGTGAAGGTTTCGCTGACTCTGAGAGTCACCAAGAAGGGCTTCAGAAAGTGTGCGTTCAGTGATGAAGAACAGGCTATCATTGACGCAAAGTACAGCGGTGAACAAGAAGAAGAGGAGTCTGGATCCAAAAAGACCGAAAAGACCGACAAAGAGACTTCTTCCACTAAAGAAGAATCCTCCGGTAAGGAAAAAGCGTGATGCGCGCTTTTCATGATTTCGGAAAGAGCGATCTGTTAGCTAAAAATTGACGGAGGTAGACTATAATGAATAAAAAACAGATAAAGATCCCAAAATATATAATTGCGATCATAATTATTATTCTGGCTTGTATAATCTTTCTTGTTGCAGCAATGGTACCGTTCCTGAAGCAGAAGCCCAGTATGGATAAAAAACATGAGTCCGCTGAAAAAGAAAAGGCTTCGCTTAATCCTTATGTCGATAACAGAGATAAAATTCAGGCAAGTATCGCACAGCTTCAGGAAGACTATAGTAAGAAAAACGTGGTCCTCTTTGAAAATGCAAAACGTACCCCTGAGGAAGTAAAAAAGCTCGTTGATGAAACAGCAGGCGTAAAGTTCGTTTCACTCAGCGTTTCTGAGGGTACTGCAAGCGGAAGCATAAAGACGGTTGAGGGCGGTGCGCTCAAATCAACAAAGATCAACCTTACACTTAACGCTTCTGAAACAGACCTTATGAAGATCATCGACTTTATCGAGATCAGAGCTAAGGGTACATACTACATCTCCAGCATAAGCTTTGAAAAAGAGAAGCAGCAGGTTAAGACCGAGGACGGTACTGTTACAGAAACAACTTCTGATGAAAACAGATATACATACGGCATCCAGATCCAGCTGTATTACTTCGTTGATGTAACAGGCACATATAATCAGGAAGATGACGACGATGAGGATGAGGATGAAGAGGAGGAAACTTCAAAAACAACTTCTCAGACATCTCAGACATCTAAGACCTCAACTGTAAGCAAGGCTTAATAAAGTAAAGGATAATCATTATGCAGCCGTTAAGTTATCTTGGTACTACAGGCGGTATGATATGGACAGCCGCCTGTGTACTGTCCGGCATCCTGCTGACCTGGCTCAGCTACTTCATAATAAACAGGATCCCTGCAGCCTGGCTGTGTGATTACGGCGAAACTCCGTCTCCGGAGCTTTTGTCGGGGCGCAGGGTGAAATATGCCGGATCGGGAATCGTTATGTCCATAATAACTGCTGTTTGTCTTGTTCTTTGCAGACTTCAGTTTAACAAAGGCTTTACGATATATTTTGTTTTGCTGTCGCTTATCATTATACTGAGCCTTATGATAGCTGTCTGCGACATTAAATATACGATCATTCCGGATCAGTTTACTGCCGCACTCGCTGTCCTTTGCATACTGGTAAGTGTCTATGATATCGTCAGAGGCTTTGGGATACTTCACAAAAGCTGGTGGTCACCTATTGCGGGCGCAGCTATCGGCGCCGGTGTGATGATCGCAATAGATATTATCGGAATGATAATCTACAAAAAAACCGGAATGGGCTTCGGTGATGTCAAACTCTTTGCGGCGATCGGAATATTGACCGGCTTTCCGGGAACGTTCCTCGCTCTGGCTATTTCTCTCGTGACTGCAACGGTTTGCTTTTGCTTCATTATTATTTTGGTCAGGATCATTTCCCGCAGGTCTGCGCCTGACGAAAATGCTGATGCAGCAGAAACGTCTGCCGCTGAGCATGAGGATGCAAAAGAAAATGCCGGCGTGACATCCGCACAGACCGTGACGGCTGAGGCTGATGAAAAAGAAGATCAGATGGATCAGGATCCGCAGCAGGAGACCGGCGGAGGTTCGTATCTTGCGTTCGGTCCGTATATCGCAATAGCAACAGTTTGTTATATCGTGTTTTATGATTTTATCTATGATATGTTTGAGTTGTATATGAGTAATTTCAAATGATGTGGAGGAGCAGGAATCATGAAAGCCGGTAACTTGAAAATCGGACAGATTTTGATCAATTCGGGAGATATTACAGAGGAACAGCTTGAGGCGGTTCTTGAAAAACAGAAAAATTCCGACACAAAAAAAAGAATAGCCGACATTCTCATCGAAGATAAAATAGTTACTGAGCAGCAGGTTTGTCGAGCACTTGAAAAACAGCTTTTTATGCCCTACATTGACCTCGATACGGTAAATATCCCTGAGGAACTCGGCAGTATTATCCCGGAGGAAATGGCACAGAAAAATATGGTCGTGCCCATTGAACAGGACGGCCGTTTTCTGACGGTCGCAATCGGCGATCCCCTTAACTATAAGGGACTCAAGGACGTTGGTATCGCTACAAAAATGAAGATCATGCCGGTCATTGCAGAACCTTCAAAGATCGCCGGAAAACTCCGTGAAATCTATGCCGCTCAGAAGGCTATCGACGACGCAAAGGAATTCCTTGAGTCAAAGGGCGGCAAGTCTAAGGCTCAGCTGGAAGCAGAAGAAGCTGCAAAACAGGATGCAAATGCAAACGATCAGCCTATCATCCGTTTTGTAAATACAATGATAGAAGAAGCGATCTTTGCAAAATGCTCCGATATCCATGTTGAACCAATGGAAAAATGTCTCAGGATCAGGTTCCGTATCGACGGTAAGCTTCAAATCTATATGGAAACAAGCCCGGAGCTTATCCCATCTGTAACATCACGTATAAAATTCATAGGCAATATGAACATAGCAGAAAAGAGAATTCCTCAGGACGGCCGTATCAACTACCGTGTCGGAGGAAAGGATATAGACTTCCGTATTTCAGTTCTTCCCAGCGTTTATGGTGAGAAGATAGTTATGCGTATTACCACTTCTCTCGGTATGGAACTAAAAAAAGAAGCGATCGGCTTCCTGCCGGAGAACCTCGAAAAATTTAACCACCTTATAAAAAGTAACCGTGGAATTATCCTGGTTACGGGTGCTACCGGTTCCGGTAAGTCTACGACTCTCTATACCGCTCTTAATGAAGTAAAGTCGGAGGATATCAATATCATCACCGTTGAGGACCCTGTCGAAATGCTTCAGGAAGGTATCACCCAGGTACAGACTAATGAAAAAGCAGGCATGACCTTTGCGGCAGCCCTCCGAAGTATTCTTCGTCAGGACCCTGACATAATAATGGTCGGTGAGATCCGAGACGGTGAGACCGCCGGTATCGCAGTTCAGGCGGCTATCACCGGACACCTTGTTCTTTCGACGCTCCATACCTACGATGCACCAAGCTCGGTCGCTCGTCTTGTTGATATGGGTATCGAGCCTTATATGGTGTCGTCTGCGCTGCTCGGAATCATTGCACAGAAACTCGCAAGACGTCTTTGCGTTGAGTGTAAAGAGGCTTATGAGCCGGATATGAATGAGAGGATCTCACTCAATATCCCTCAGGATGAAAAGATCACGCTCTACCGTAAGTGCGGCTGTGAGAAGTGCAACAAAAAAGGCTATAAAGGACGTATCGCTGTGCATGAGATCATGCTCCTTACGACCACTCTAAAAAGAGCGATCACCGAAGGCAAGAGTACAGACGATGTGCGTGCTCTCGCAGTAAAAGAGGGTATGATCCCGATGAAGGAAAATGTCAGGATCGACGTTCTAAAGGGACTTACTTCATATGAAGAGTATATTGATATGACGATCAATAACGAATGATCTATAGCAAAAAAATTAAAATGAATGGGGTAGATTTAAGTGGATTTTTACAGCCTTGTAAAAGAAGCCGTAACAAAGGGAGCGTCCGATATCCATATTGCATCGGGTAACCATCCCGCTTACAGACTTCACGGCAATGTTTTCTTTACTAATGATCCCGCACTCAATGAGGCAGAAGTAACAGCAATCATCAAAGCTGTGCTTAACAAATCAAGATTTGAGACCTTCCTCCAGACAGGTGAGGCGGATGCCGCAGTTGAGATCGGTGAATGCGGACGTTTCAGAGCTAATGCCTTCAGACAGCGTAACGGTACAGCTCTCGTACTTCGTGTTATCAACAGCGTTGTTCCTGAACTTTCGACCCTTAACCTTCCAAACTCTATCCGCAAGACCCTCGACCTTAACTCCGGCCTTGTGCTTATGTGCGGACCTACAGGTTCCGGTAAGTCAACTACCCTTGCAGCTCTTATAAATGAGATCAACAAATATAAGAGCCGCCATATCATAACAATCGAAGACCCTGTTGAGTTTTTGCATACTCCCAAGCGCTGTATCATCAACCAGAGAGAGATCGGCCTCGACAGCCGTTCATATCCTATGGCTCTTCGTGCTGCAATGCGTGAGGACCCGGATATTATCCTCGTCGGTGAGATGCGTGACCGTGAGTCTATCCAGATCGCCCTTACCGCAACTGAGACCGGTCACCTCGTATTTTCAACAGTACATACAGAGGGCGCTGCAAAAACTATCGACCGTCTCGTCGATATCTTCCCGCCGGATCAGCAGCAGCAGATCAGAGTTCAGCTTTCTACATCTCTCAAGGCAGTTATCTCACAGAGACTTCTTCCCCGTGCAACCGGCGGACGAGTAGCAGCTTTTGAGATCATGTTTGTAACAGGCGCTATCAGTAACCTTATCCGTGAAAATAAGGTTGCTAATATCCAGCAGTCTATCCAGCTCGGTCAGCAGTATGGTATGATCACAATGAGCAAGAGCATCGACAACCTCCTCGCTCAGGGTCTTATCACTGAACAGATCGCAAGAGCTTGGAACTTTGATATCGGTGACACAGACGCAAGAAGATAAGGGAGTGAACGTCATTGAAGTATAAATATGTTGCGATGAACGCAAGAAACCAAAAGAAGGAAGGCGCAATCGAGGCCGAATCTCAGGCTGAGGCTACCAGTATCCTTCGTGAAAAGGGACTTGTCGTTCAGGATCTTATAGAACTTGGCAGTAATAGTGATGAACCGACCAGTATATGGCAGATGGACTTCGGCGGAGATATCCATAACAAAAAAATAAAGCCTAAAAAGCTCCTCATGGTGTTCAGCCAGCTGGGTATGATGATGAAGGCCGGTATCAACCTCTCGCTTTCAATGCAGATCATGATTGACTCCGAAAAGGATGTCAGCATGAAAAAGATTCTCAGAGAAATAAACGAAAACCTCTATTCTGGTTTTACTCTTTCTCAGTCTATGAGGAACTTTGCCGGATTTCCTCCAATATATATCAGTATCGTAGAAGCCGGTGAAGCAAACGGCCGTCTCGATGATGCGTTTGAACAGTGTTCGCTCATCTGTAAAAAGGATATCGCTCTTTCAGGAAAGCTGAGAAGTGCGTTTATGTATCCTATATTCCTTCTCGTACTCGTTATCGCCGTTGTTATCATACTTACTGTCTTCGTTCTTCCGACGTTTGCCGGTGTTTATGATGCGTTCGGCGGAGAACTCCCCGCACTTACAAAGGCAATGATGGGCTTCTCCTGGTTCCTTCAGACATTCTGGTGGCTTATTATTATCGTTGTTGTCGGTCTTGTATTCGGCTTTAAGACCCTTAAAAAGAGCAATGCGGAATTTGCGATGGGATTTGCCAAGTTCCAGCTCAAGATCCCGCTTATTGGTCCGATCATCAGACAAAGCTCGCTTGCACGTTTCAGCCGTCTGATGTCTACCCTTACAGATTCAGGTATCCCGATCCACAAAGCAATGGCTCTCGCAAGAGATGCTGTTCCTAACCTCTTTGTAAGAGAAAGAGTTAATGACGTTCTTAACGACGTTCAGATCGGTATTACTATCCACGAAGCAATGGCAAAACACCCTGTTTTTGACCCGATTCTCGTATCAATGATTCGTGTCGGTGAAGAGTCCGGTATGCTCGGTGAATCACTCTTTAAGATGGCTGAGCTTTTTGAGAACCAGACTAATGAATCGACTCAGAGACTTACTGACATGATGACACCTATCATGACAGTCGTTATCGGTGGTATTGTTGCACTTCTCGTTATTTCAATGATCCTCCCGATGTTCGGTATGTACAGTCTCGTTGGCGATGCTTCAAACTCCAAAAAGAAATAAAACCTCAGAAAAAACGGCCGGTTCTGTCCGGCTGTTTTTTCTTTTATCAAAAAATAATTCGGGCAGACACGGAGCAGTACACGATCTAAAACTATCAATAATAATATAAATATCTGAAATAAATAAAAATATTTTGTACAAAATGAAGAAAACATTAATAAACTGTTAAATGCTTTGCCAATCCTATGAATAACCGATAAAATTAATGTTAAAAATTTGTTAAAAAAAGATATAAGAAAAAACTTGAATTGATTTTAGTTTATAGTATAATATAAGTGAATAAATATAAGTGGGAGAGTGCTTTTTTTTAAAACGGCATCTCTGAAGGAGGAGACATTTAATGAAGAAAATGATGCGGCAAAAGATCCCCAAATATCGTTCAAAAAAAGGTATGACTCTGGTTGAACTTCTTGCGGGTGTTGTTATTATTGTTATTGTCTTCGGCGCAACTCTCAGCGCTATGACAAATGGTTTTGCGGTTACCCTCCATAATGCTGCAACAAATCAGTATGCCGTTGAGGGTGAGTCTGTGAATGAAATCATCCTGCAGGCTATCTCAAAACAGGAGTTTTCGGACGGCGCTGACGCAAGACTCAAGATCGAAGCAAATAATAACCCGATCGATGTGGCAGCAAAGTCTGTCGTTCCCGGAATAAAATATGTTAAGTATGAGGATTTTGAGAGCAGCAGCGAAGAAGACAGATATACAGTTAAGTTTGATGCCAAAACTACAGTCAGCAGTGCGGTTCTGAGCGGCAGAAAACAGCTGAACTATGCCATTAGCGGTATGGAAATAACTACTCATGTCACATCCTCAACAGGTGTCGTCAGAAATACATCCTTCGTTGCTTATGCAGACCAGAGCGGATCTTAAAAGGGGGGAGTAAAATGAAAAGGCTGAACTTGCAAAATGCAAAAAAAGGTTTTACCCTCGTTGAACTGGTCGTTACTGTCGGGATATTG
This sequence comes from Ruminococcaceae bacterium UBA1244, assembly GCA_002308635.1. Lineage (GTDB taxonomy): Bacteria > Bacillota > Clostridia > Oscillospirales > Acutalibacteraceae > UBA1213. The sequence goes on from DBWG01000095.1 coordinate 10,406, forward strand.
TCTATTGTTTCCGGTTTGGGTATAGGTATTGTTGCCAGTGCGATCAAAAACTATGGTACAGCATCGACCACCTCCAAGGAACAGGATACCTCTTTGATGGTCGAGAGATTTGTTGTCGAAGGCATCAGGAGTGCTGCAAATATCATGGACTGGGAAGATACCGGAGCATTGGACGACAAAAACTCTGCAAGATATTTGTATTTTAAGGACAATAAGCTCTATACTGTTAACAATATTGTTGACATCGATGGTGTGGTGTCTACAATAGAAGTGTCTTATGAGGGAGTCAAGAGCATTGCCCTTACAGTAAAAAAATGTAAACCAAAGCTTGGCGCTGAAACAGATCCAAGATGCTTTATGTATGTCTCCTATGAGATAGAAATGGACTGGGGCTATGTTCTTTCGGGCTCTACTGTTATGAACAATGCAGACATCAAAAAGTATAAGATGGATGACACACAGAGCGAGCAGTATACAAATGTGAACTTCACGCTTTGGATCTGCAGCGATCCGGATGTGGAATCAATACAGGCGGATGACTCTAAGGGCAACACTAAATGTACGTCTCTTATGATCCAGGCTAAGTAACAGGGAAAGGAGAAATGTTTTTTATGAGAGAAAGAGTTATGAAAAACAGTAAAAAAGGTTTTTCGCTGCCTCTCGCAATAGGTATTAGTGCGTTTCTGATCATTATTTCAGCATCGCTTCTGTTTATCGCTGTTCAGAGTACCTCTACCACCAGTGTGCAGATAAGCGGAAGACAGGCATATCTTAATGTGCGAAGCGCAATAGAATATGCACAGGCATACTATAACACTAATGTAACAGACTATTCCGAGATCGGTACTGAATATCTTATCATGGAGGATATGATAAGCGGAACGACCGAAGACGGCGCAAAAATTTCTAAGGACGAAGAGGAAGCTAAAAAAGCGATCACTTATGTAATGAGTGAGTATGTTAAGGCGAGCGGCTCAAATGATACCGTGTTCAGACTGACTGCTTATTCAAGATATTCCGATTCCTTTGGAAACAAGGCGGCTGTTGCACGTCTTTCTGTAAGCTTCTCCGTCGGAGGAAAGCAGCCCAACAGAATTACTATCGCTTCTCTCCCGATCAAACAGGGAAAGCTTATTTCTCAGGATAAGATCAACCTCCACATCAAAAAACCAGCAAGCATGGCGGGCTTTGACCTTACATATTATATCTGGACCTATAAGGATACAGGAAAAGCCTACTCAGGCTATAACTGGAATAAGGATTCCGGTCTGACATACGATGAGTCCGGCATCATTTCCAAACTTAACACAACTACTAAGGATAACCCCAACAAGAGAGAGCCTAACGCTGAATGGATGGATCATGACGATGATACACGTCAGCTCCAGAAAGGTCCTAACGGTATCGTGTCAAACGACGGTTTCAACTGGTTCGGCGGTGAGTATTTCATCAATAAGAATCGTGTTCCGTGGTTCAATATCATCTTTGCACAGCGCGGATCCGTCCTCGCAGGCAAGAATGGTCCGACAAACATCTATAACTCACAGACAAACGAGATGTTCCATCTTTGGTATCTTGATCCCAGCGATAAGAATATCTACTTTGAGTTCCTCGGCACTAAAAAGCAGGAGAAAGGAGAAGGTTTCCCCAACGAGAAAAGCGTCGGACATTCGTATTTTACAAAATACTATGAGGGTCCGAATTGGGACGGTAAGCAGGGCCTTGAGGATACTATCCTTGTTTATGTAAATAACCCCAAAACACTTGTTCACTTTGCAATTGAAGGAATTGACAACGATAAGACCTTTACAACAATTGTAGACAATAATAAGAAGCCGATAATTTATTCTGTTTCAAATGTAGATACCTCAGCAAAGAGCTATATCCATTCCGGAAATAAAGAGGCAAGCAAAATTGCAATGTCTTATGAAGGCTGCGGATGGTGGGTCGCAAATGTTGAGACCGATAAGGCATTCGATATTACCTTCAATGCCTATGGCGCCGAAGGTATAGAAGCTAAAAATGTTTATCCCACAGATACCAGCTCGGATGCAAAGAGAGAGTTCTGGTTCGTATATCATCCGAAAACAGGAAAGGTCGATGTTTGTGAGGATGAGACAATCGCATGCGGCAAGAGGGGTATCCTCCTTGATTCGTATGTTACCGTTCATGCAAAGGTCGCAAATTACGACAGCGGTAATGCGTCTCCAAGACTTACGTTCAGAGATGTAGAACTGAACTCTTCAATAGGCCGTACTGAACTTATTGATGTTCTTATCTTCTACGACAGCCTGGATGCGGATAACTATGAAACTAATTCATACAAGGATTTTAAGAAAGCGTATGATGACGGTTGGACAATGATAAAGAACACCAGATTTATCGAGGATATTTTTATCGTTAATGGTGTGAATACAAAACCGAGTGCGACACCCGCAGAAAAGCTTGCTGAAGCAAATGAAAAATATCAGGCTCAGATAACTGCTATTGAAGAAGCTTACAAAGCTCTTAAACTTAATGCTGCTTCTAAAAAGCAGATAGCAACGCTTACTGCGTTGGTGCGCTCGGCTCAGAAAATAGAGACTGCTTATAATGATAATTCAAAGCTTCCGATCTATGACTATAATTACTATGATGAATTTACAAAAGCAGAGTCAAACTTTAAGAAAGCCGAAAGCAAGATCGCAGAAAATAATTTGACAAGTATCGACGCAAGAGATCTTATCGGCTATACTGATTCATCAAAGGTTCGTCATCCGGGTCTTTCAGACGATATCGATGTTATGAACAGAGTCAGAGAAAAGGATAAGGATGGCAACGTTACTCTGAGAGGCGGAAAGCTCAACCGTGACTCTCTGAAAAATAGGATCGCAAAGTATGAAAAGTATACTACATCTACAGACTATAAGAAGATGGCTGTTGCAGCCTTCAAGTCTGCCTGGGATGCTGCGGTAGAAGCCCGTGATAAGAGAAAAACAACTCAGGATGAGCTTGATGCGGCATTGAAGGCTCTTGCAGATGCTTATACAGAGCTTTCAAAACCTGAAAATTCTATTAATGACGAGCTGAATAAGACTGAGGTCAGCAAATGGATGACTGAGGGCAGAAAGTATCTTGATGATAAGGATGCTCATTATACTCAGGCTTCATATAGGGCTCTTCAGACTGCTTATAATAATGCTCTTGAAAATGTTTCAAAGGTTAAGACTCAGGCCAAGATGGATGAGCTTGCTGATGCTCTCAGAGTCGCAGTGCTGGGCTTTGAATATCCGCTGCCCGATGGAAGCCTCAGAAGCATAAGCAACAGAGGTATGTTCAGAGTTTGGGTGTATGGCGATCAGGCACCTGTCGGCACAACCTTTATGCTCTATGCTACAGGCAAGGAAGAAGGCAACTTTGAAACTGATAACTACCAGACAATGAGTTCATGGGGCGACAAAGATCCTACGGATGCTCCGGAGCTCAAGGATAAGATCGGATACTACTATAAGGACTTTGACACTAATGTATTTGATAAGGTTCGTGTTGAGGCGGAATACAATGGAAAAACCTATTCGTCTCAGGAAGTAAAACTCTCCGATATTACAGACGGAAACCTCGTATTTGTAATTAACGATAAGACCGTTACAACAGGAAAGTTTGCTTCCCTCTATGCTATGGTCAAGGACGAACAGACTGTAAAGCTTAAATACGGTAAAAATGGCATGGCGAGATCATTCCTTAATACTCCTTATTATGAAGCAAAAATTGTATTGACGGATAAGAACAAGGGTAGTAAGTTCAGCCTGGTCTGCACGACCTATGATTCGGTTTCCGGCAAGGACGTTGTAAGAAGCTTTGTTTCAACTGTTGCTATCAATAATCCCGGCGATTATGTTGTAAAGGTAGTAAAGGACGGATCCAAGAGTACAGTTTATACCGTAACACCGGCAGATATCCTTCCGGCTGATGATGCCGTAAATACTGAACCGGAAACCGGCGGTATTCTTGCAGCAGGCGGAATAGATATTATGGATGTTGCATATACCACTGCAAATTATGTATTCTTTACCGATGTAAACGGCGGTTTTGCCGGCGATGATAAATACGGCAATAAGGTTTGGGCTTACTTCTATGAGGGCTGTGAGAATCAGTCGTGGCCCGGCGTTGCGATGGCATATTACAGGTCTTATGTTGAACCATCTAACAACAAAACATATCATGTATATAGGGCAAGGATTCCTGATGGTGCCGGATTAGTAATCTTTAACAATGGAGGCAGTGGCAAACAGTCAAAAGAGCAAGTCGTTGTTGGCGGTCAGGGATATCTTAGAAACAGCGGTTATTATGAAAAAGATGGTAGGCAGGAATTTACCTGCAGCACCTGGGAAGAGACCGGAGATGTTAAGGATTATAACTACCCTGTGCAGGACGGATATCTCTACTTCAAAAACACCAAGAACTGGACCAATGTTTATGCATACTTCTGGGGTGATTCAGACAAGGAATTCCCCAAATGGCCGGGATATGTTGTTGTGGATACTGATGTAAAGAACGGAAAGACTTATTATTGCATTAAGCCTCCTGTCGGAGCAAAAGCGGTTGTTTTCAATAGTGGCGACTACAATGATAAGTGTTCTGACGTCTCTAATTTCAAACTTGGTTATGGTTATTATCCTAACAGCAGTTCTTCACCCTATAAGGTTAACAGCTTGAATGTAGACGGCGGTGAAGATGACGATACGGGCGTTGAAGACGACAAACCAGACGATGATGTCGTTCATCATGACGGATGGAACGAGGATGACCTCAAAGCTGATGAAGATAAGAAAGAAAATGCTGATATTCCTCTGGCTTATGTCGGCGGCGCAAAGGTTCGTATAAGAAATGCTTCCTACGCCGGAACAGGAAAAACTAACTCAAACGGCAACGGCATCTGGTACAATAGTGACAGCGATAAGAACCAGTTCGGCGGCGATAATTCAATGAACGCAGGTTCCGGCGGACGTCTTGGAGCAGCTTCACTTTCACCGTATTATGATTGGTATGAAGTTAAGCTCCCGATATCCAACAAAGCAAAATATACCTTTGCTCTTATAGGAATGAGCAATAAGTCTGAGGATAAGAACGTTCAGACTAAGACTGTAGCCGGTGCGTCAGGCAATATATGGCTTGAACAGCTCTCTAACGATAGAAACGGCAAGAGTCATTTTGCGGATATCAACCTCTATACGTTTGACCCCGAAGAGAAAGAAAACGGTACTCTTCCGGATACACTTACCGTTTACTTTAAGTGTCCTTCAAAGACGGTCGGAGAAGGAGTAAATCAGAAAGAGGTCTCATGGTCTAACCCAAGGATTCTCTGCAGCGGTCCCTTTAACAATGATCCCGAGCCTGAGGCTGCAACAAAGAAGCTGTCTCGTTATGAGAACAGAAACATCTATTGCTTTGAAGGTATTTCAAAGAATACTCCGTTTATTGAGTTTACCGTTGAAGATTATGACGGAAAATCAAAGCGCTATCAGGTAAATCTCCAGGGCGGTGACTACGTATTGTTCGATCCTGAGCTTGATAAGGGTCTCGGCAGATGGGTAACATTCGTTTCGGATCAGGATAAGCTCCGCAGAGCTGTTGAAGATCTGAGAAATATGTACTACGGCTATGCGATCTTTGATAATCAGGATTCTGACGGTAATATTGCAAACAAGGCTGAAAGATTGTATTCTCAGGGACTTGTTTCGCTCGTTTCAAATTACAGTAAAAAGGTCTCTACAGGCGGCTGTGATTTCTATGTAATGAAGATCGATGAGATTTTGGCGAAGGATGAGGCTACTGCTTGGAGGGAATACAACGGAGATCCGTCTGCGTCTGTTGGCAGTGATGCTTATTATGGCCTTAATAAGGTAATTACTAACTATAAGAACCTCTATTCTGCGATCTTCGACGAGAGAGCATATATATCCGTACCTCTTACAAGCGCAGATATGAAGACGGCTAACGGCGGTAATGACTATTACTATCCGAAGGCGGGAGCTGACGGGGCGTTTATTGCTCACAGCGGCGCAAGCGGATTCTATAGTGAGTATGTTACCAGAACACTTCAGACAAGAAGATATGACAGCGATACTATCGCAACACTCAGACAAAGACTTGCTTCTGCGGAACTTGTGTTCCTGAAGGGCGGCACATATTCTCAGGTCGAAAATGCTATACGTGCGCTGAAGAGAGCGCATGACAGCCTTAAACTGACAAGTGAAGGTTCTGTCTGCTGTATTTTCTATGACCTTGAACGCCATGCGCAGAGCGGATATAGCTATAAGCTTCTGTATAAGGAGTCTGAGACCGGAGAAGAAAAGTCATCAGAATTTATTGATGACCTTAATCCCGATAAGTATCCGATCCTCTTCCTTTCAACAGAAACAGGCTTGTCCGAAGGTGTTGAAACCATTTATGATGTAAAGTTCGCAGAGTTTGGACCCGGTAATATCAGTGATACTCCTGATAAGATCTATGAGAAAAAGACCAGTATGGATATGGATGAGACTTGGGTATTCTTCCCCGACGAGAATAAAGAACGCTGGGAAGAGAACTGCGTTTATGACTATCGTCAGATCGATACCGATATCTTTATTCAGGAAGATGAAAGTGATAAACGTGTATTTAGTATGAAGTCCGAAAGTACCAGGGTCGATGATGTGGAGATAGTAGAGTATAAGACAATGGTTCTTAACTTTGCAAAGGATTCTCAGGTCAATATCATTGATTCTACGAAACCGGGTGGATATGATACCTACAATATCAAGGCCGGTGCATACTACTTCTATGATGATGATACAAAGACTGTAGATGACATCGGAAACCCGATAGAAACACCGATTCCGGATGGTCAGATCAACCTGTTCTCAGTGGCAGCAAAGAATTACTTTACTTCACCGGCTACCTATGGAAAGTTTGTTCTTAATAGTACTGATGCAAGCGGCAATACTGTCAATCCGGTGAGTGAAGCTGCTGATCTTAGCTGGTATACAGACGGCAAGTTCAAGACCGGCGGTGTTCAGAAGGACGGTTATGTTAACCTTGAAGCTGATGCCGGCAACTTTGCTACCGCAAATGACTATCAGTATTTTGCAAGCCGTGGACTGTATTTCAGATGGAGCGGTGAGAAAGAGCTTGTTATCGCTAAGGAAGTTTCATTGGCTTCTGATGAAGTCAGATTTGCGTCAAACGCACAGATCGACGGCTCACGCTATATGGATTCTGCACACTTCTACCTCTGCTCAGGTTCTGAAAATGAAACCATGATCGTACAGTTCCTTTCTGATGTTTTTGTCAAGTATAAGAATGATGAAGGTCAGATCATAGAGTTCTCTATCCGTGAGGGTAAGTATCTCCTCGAAAAGGATCCCGATAGAAAAGAAGAATCTGCTTATGTTGATTATATTGCGGATCTCTTCGATATTGACTACTGGAAGAAGATGGAATATGTAACCTGTCTGGATCGTAAGAGTTCATCTTCCTCAGGAACTGATAAGGGCAAGCTCCATGACGGAGTTTACAGTGATTGATCATTTCACTTCAGCTCAATAAAAAAACCCGGATACCATGTTGGTATCCGGGAATTTTTTATGCATTTATATCTGATGAAAGCATCCTGCGCACTTCAAATAAAAGTGCTTTGTGTTCGGGAAGCGACAAGCCGGGATCGTTTGAAAGAATGGACTCTGCCGCCGAACGGGTCTGTTCAAGTGTGGGCATATCAGAAAAACCCGCTATTTTGAGTTCCGGCAGACCGTGCTGCCTTGTTCCGAAAAGATCACCGGGACCTCTCAGCCGCAGATCTTCATCTGCTATGAAAAAACCGTCGGTGCTTTTGCAGAGTACATTCAGCCGTTCTTTTGTGGCGGGACTTTCGTTGTCTGAAACCATGATGCAGTAGGATCTTTCAGTTCCGCGCCCTACTCTTCCTCTGAGCTGGTGAAGCTGTGACAGGCCAAAACGTTCGGCATTTTCGATGAGCATGATAACGGCATTCGGAACGTTAACTCCAACCTCGATCACCGTTGTTGCGATCAATATGTCGGTCTCTCCGGAACTGAAGCTCTCCATAACAGACTCTTTTTCGGCAGGGTTCATTTTGCCGTGAAGAACTGCGATCCGGCAGTCCTTCAGGATGCTGTTTTTCAGTCGGGTGTAATATTCTTCTGCGGAAAACAGCGCCGATTCTCCCTGTTCAACGAGCGGACAGACAATGTAGCACTGCTTTTTTTCGTTGATATGTTTCAGAATAAAACGGTAGATCCTCTCTCTCTTTGAACTGTCAACGAGGTATGTTTCTGTTTTTTGTCTTCCCGGAGGAAGCTCGTCAATGATAGAAAGATCGAGGTCACCGAAAAGAATGATCGCAAGTGTTCTGGGGATAGGAGTTGC
>DBWG01000095.1:18868-22957 GCA_002308635.1 Ruminococcaceae bacterium UBA1244
CGGTGCTGCTCATCCGTGATGACAAGTCCCAACTTGTTAAAGATGACATTGTCGGACAGCAGTGCGTGTGTACCGATAAGGATATCAATATTTCCGGTCAGCAGCTGTGACAGGATACGCTTTTTTTCGGATGCCCTTGTTGATCCGGTGAGCAGTTCGATCTTTAAACCGCTCCGGCTGAACAGCTCTGTCAGTGAAAAAAAGTGCTGTTCTGCAAGTATCTCTGTCGGTGCCATGAATGCGCATTGCAGGCCGTTTTTTGCGGCGGTATAGCAGACAGCCGCCGCAACAGCCGTCTTTCCGCTTCCGACATCTCCCTGAATAAGCCTGTGGAGCTGATATGACGGCTTTTGCATATCACTTACACATTCATCAATTACTCTTAGCTGAGCATTGGTCGGCTTGAAAGGCAGCTGACGCAGAAACTCGTCAGTATAGTCTTTTTCGATCCTGTATCCGTGACATTCCTTTATCCCGTTAGATCTCATTCCGATACAAAGCTGAAGGATGAGCAGTTCTTCAAATACCAGCCGTTTTCTGGCATCCTTTAATGCCTGTATATTTTCAGGAAAATGTATGTTCTTTATGGCGAAGCCAAGATCACAGAGACCGTATTCCGTCCGGATGTCATGGGGGATAGGGTCATTGAATTCTTTTGGAAGAAGAGCCGCAGCCTGTCTTACGGCATTTTCGATCTGTTTTCCGGAAAGACTTGAAGTATGACTGTAAATAGGACGAATACATTCACAGGAGACGGGATCTATCTTTGGGGATGCCATTTCAAATCCGTTTCTGCCTCTTTTTACAGCTCCATAAAAAAGATATTCTCCGCCCTGACTCAGCCTGTCATAAAGAAAGCCCTGATTGAACAGAGTAACGGTCATACAGTCGTTTCCGTCCGATGCAACGAGCTTATATATGACCATGTTGCCTCGTATCCTTGCAGGAGGTGAAGCGCTTTCTATTCTTGCCCTGACGCAGCAGGTCTCATTGATCGGAGCTTCTGCGATAGTATAGGGCTTGCTCCAGTCCTCATAGTCTCTCGGATAGTACCTCAAAAGACTGCCCACACTGTCGATCCCGAGCTTTTCAAACTGTTCGGCCTTTTTCGGCCCGATCTTGTCAAGCTGCTGAATGTTCATTCTGTAAAGTGAAGCCAAATTGATTTCGTCTCCTTTCCGCATTATTCCAAAAAACGGCGCATTCCCGGTGGTATCCACAGGAGTGCGCCGTAAAATGATTCTTAGTCTTTTGCATCCGGATCGGCATAAGCGATCGTGATATCCTGTTCTTCTTCGGCTTTTTTGGCTTCTTCGATGGCATCGTTTTCCTTTTGGATGACCTCTTCCGCATCCGTGCCCGGCTTTGGAACGCCATATTTAAGAGTATATTCATATCTTGCCCGTGCCTTTTTAAGACGAAGCTTTGAAGCCTTTATAATATCCGCAAATTTCTCTGCTTCGGAACGCTGTTCCGCATTGCCTTCGAGCATATCAAGATAAAGCTTTCCAAGCGCAAGATAAGCACATTCGATAGTTTCCTGCTCGCCTGTGATGATAGCTTTCAGTCTGTTCAGATATGCGCTTTTTTTATTTTTCTCTTTTAGTATATCAACAGTACTGCTGATAGTATCTTTTGTTTTGTTTACTATATTCATAATGCTTACCTCCGTTTTAGCATTTTTCGCCTGAATGGTACAAGCAACAGGATCGTACTGCATCTCTCGGTACATCCGCTGTCCTGCACCGCTGTGATCTCAGAATGCAGAGAGCAAAAAGATCAATACAAAATGAGGGTGTCATCCTTAGCGTAGCAGCTGCATTCATAGGTTTCGTGCTGGTCTATGGTCGGGTCATAAAGACAGTAGGAGCTGTGTGAGGACTTTCCGTCGTCGTCCGTATTGGTTTTCATAACACAATAGCGGTCCTCAAAGCAGGTCATAAAAGTTCCAAGCTCGTTGTCAAAAGCAATGTCCGCCTCACTGCACACAATACCCTTGACAGAGGTTTTTACTTTTCCGATCTTTACCGCAAATGTATGGAAGGGATTTTCTTCAACGACATAGACAGTATTGTCCTTGGGCGGTTCGAGAGTTGCCTCGACTGCGAGAGTTTCTGTTGCGATATCATAGCTGCAAAGCTTTTCGAGCTTTGTGCGGAACTCCTTTGCACGGAAGAATATCTTGCTGTCGTTTATTCCCATATAGCGGACAAGTGCCTTGATGTCAGCGCTTGCGATACACTTTTTGGTGATGCTGTCAGAGCCGTTTTCGATCTCTCTTTCAAGCTCTTCTGTCTTGCAGAGCCAGACATTGTCACGCACATCGGTATTGACCCACCTCTGTTCCTGATAGTAAGCCTCTTTGACGCTCTCATCTGAGAACGGTTCTGCGAGTACAAGATAATTCTGACCGCCGAAGCTGAGCTTCTTGATATTTTCACAGCCTATCTTTGCGATGAGCGGGGATTTTACAAAGTACTTCTGGTTAGTCTTAACGTTGTAGAGATAGCAAAGGGAATCACATCCGGTCACTTCCTTGTATTTTGCGAATATTTCGGCGCTGATATCATCCGGAGCCATAAATATAAGAATGTGATCCGAGTCAAGAGCTATACAATTCTTGAATGAACCGGTACACACTACCTTTCTGCGGTTGAGTTCGCCGCCGGATTTCTTTTCTATCTCGATCATCCACAGGCTGTTGCCTCCGTTTTCAAGGACAAGTACGATAGTCTTGTCGAAAGCAAAAATATGATAGATAAAAGTCGGATCATCGAGGGTATAGTTAGTGATAAGGCGTTCTTTTCTTGTTTTTCGGTTGTATTCAAGAATATAGAGATCGTTGTGGTTCTCCTCGTTTTTTTCTTCCGCATAGTATATGTATGAAGAGTTAACATCGACCAGGTCTATTCTTCTGTCGGAAAAAATATTTCTTATATCAATGACAGTCATTAAAAAATCCTTCTTTCTTTTTGTTGTACCGTTCAGAATCCGCCGTTATATCCGCCGCCGTTTCCGAAGCCGTTATTATTCTGAAAGTCCTGCTCCGGAACAAGAGTTTCAGCGGTCTGTTCAAAATGCTGAGGCGGGTCTGTCATAGGAAGCGGTACATCCTGAGACTGCTGCGGTTCATATTCGCCATAGCCCTGCTGAGGCTGAGTGTATTCGCCGTAACCCTGCTGAGGCTGAGTGTATTCACCGTAGCCCTGCTGAGGCTGAGTGTATTCGCCGTAGCCCTGTTGAGGCTGAGTGTATTCGCCATAGCCCTGCTGAGGCTGAGTGTATTCACCGTAGCCCTGCTGAGGCCGGGTGTATTCGCCGTAGCCCTGCTGAGGCCGGGTGTATTCGCCGTAGCCCTGCTGAGGCTGAGTGTATTCGCCGTAACCCTGCTGCTGACCGCCGGTAGGTTCATAATAGCTGTTTGGCTGATCCGGCTGGTTCATATCAAAACGATCATTTTCGTTCATTACAGGATAGTTTTCCTGAGGGGTCTGAGGGAGCTGCTGCTGTCCGAAAGGAGCCGCCTGTTGCTGACCGAAAGGATTGGGCTGCTGCTGACCGAAGGGATTTTGGGCGGGCTGCTGCATGAATGGATTCTGCACAGCATCAGGAGCAGAACCGCCATAGTTAACGGAACCGTCAGGATTGATCCCGTACTTCGGATTTACAATGTCGTCAGAGATCATTGGCTGCTGAGGATTCTGAGGACCGCCGAATAATTTGTTTTTAATACCCATAATAGATCATCTCCATATTCTGAGCCTTAGAAGGCTTGTTTTTGATTTGTGTCTGCGGGGATCACCCGCCGTTTTTCTTTTCGATATAAGAGCGGCGCAGGTCTTCGATCTGGGCGCTGATATTGCCGCCGAAAAGGTCAAGTTTAGTCTGGCGCTGAAGTCCGAGAGGAGCGGGCGGTGAAGCTATCGTATAGCGGAAGGTCGCCGCTGCTTTTTGCGGAGCGGGAGTCCGGATCTGAGCGGGCTGAGCTTCGCTTGGAGCTGCCTGAGAAGCCGATATGACCGGTTCAGACTGTGTAGGTTCCTGCTGTTGTGCAGCCGGTTGGCTGTATTGAGGCTGTGTCTGCTGTAC
>DBWG01000095.1:22978-34883 GCA_002308635.1 Ruminococcaceae bacterium UBA1244
TACGGCAGGCTGACTGTATTCAGGCTGTACCGGCTGTGTCTGCGGTTCGGATTGAGGAACGTTTTCCTGCTGTTCCTGCTGAGCGGGCGCTGATTCCTGTCCTGCGGAGAGCAGGCCGAGTGCGTCAATGCTCATTTTATCGCTCGAACCGATCGAGGGTAGCTGCGATTCTTCCGAATCCTGACGTTTCTTTTTTTTGCGGCGCGGGGCCTCAGAAAGATCAAAACCGGTCTCTGCCTCTTTTTCACGCTGCTGACGGGCGATATCCTCAAGTGAATAATGCCTGTCGGATATGGTTTTTGTTCCGAAAGGAGAAGATGACTTTTTCTCTTCCGGCTTTGAAGGCGCCTGCTCAAGCTTGTTGCCGCAGCGGAAACAAAACAAGCTGTTTTCTGGAAGCTCTGCGCCGCATTTGTTACAATTCATATAGACAGTCCTTTACATTGACTTGCCGCAATGGTGCAGCTGAAATACAATTCTTCATATTAAAGTATATGTTATAATAGTTTGTTTGTCAATTTGCGAATTGGAATATTTTTAAAAAATTTAACAAAAATTATTGTGTAATTATTTATTTTCACATATAATGATAATAGCCGATGGACTGTGACTGTAATAATTACCTGTTTCCGAATAAGTATAACACAAACAATACGGTTTTTGTGTTGAATATTGTATAACAGTTGGGTCAGAGCAAAAAGAAAAAGCAAAAAAGGAGTATCCCGATATGAATTATTATGAAATGTCTCTTGAAGCAATGAAAAAGATCCTCGATGATGCCGGAGAGGGCCGTTATTCCGCATTTATTGGCGACTGCATCACAGATTGGAAAAAGAAAAAAAATACTGACCGTCTGATGAAGGGCTTTTTAAAGGGCGGACTTTTTGAAGGCTTTTCATTCAGGAAATCTGATTTTGATTCCGCCGAAAAGGAGTTCTGGACGGTACAGTGCTTTAGTGCAATGGCAGCTATGACAATGCAGCTTGCACGTTTTGAACATTCCGGACAGGATATTACAATAGAATTTATGCGCAGGAACTTTGGTCATCCTGCTGAGGTCATCAGCGGCAGCAAGTGTTCGGACTGCGGCAAAAAAGAGCTGAACATGGAGGATATCGACAAATATATCACCACACCCGTAGTCGCAAAGGCTGTTGTGGATGGTCTTGAGAGCGGCAGACTGATCGAAAATCTTGATGAGGTCATTTCCGAGAAATACGATTATCTCAAATCAGAGCGTGAAAAGGCTCTCGCAAGAGCGATGAATACAAATATCCCTGTTTCCAATGAGAGAGGCGCTCTCTCCGTGTGCAAAAACTGCGGTGGAAAGAATATTGTAAAGTGCAGGTTCTTAAAGAGCCTGAAGACAAATACATTTGTTGCTTTGAGCAGATAAAGGAGAGATGTATTATGAAACGAAAAATAGCCCTGTTGCTTGCCTGCCTGCTGATCTCGTGTGCTGCGGCGGGCTGCGGAGGGTCAGACAGCAGTTCATCAAAGGACAGTTCAGAAGCGGCCGGTTCGGTATCCGGCACAAAAGACACCTCCGAAGCTTCATCCTCCGGAAAATCATCAGCGTCCGAAACAAAAACCGAATCCGGGACCGATACGTCATCCAATGACAAAAAAGAGAGCGGTACGGAAGATGAAGGTAGCGAAGATGTTGTTGAGGCTACATTTGATGAAAACGGCAATCTTGTGTTTGATATCGGTGATCCTGACGAATGGGAGGATGAGGAGTCCGATGAGGATGTATTCGGAGATGACGGCGAGGAGGATGTTGGGGGAACTCAGGACTTTATATCCTCATATATGATACAGATGCTTTCTCCGGCAGATTTCAAAGCAAAAGAAGCTTTTCCGGTACACTATATAATAACCTCAGAGGCGGAGCTGGACGATTTTATTGCCAAGCACAGCGATGATTATGCGCTCAAGGTCGAATATACCGGCGATGATTTTATAGAGAAGCAGTCCTTTGAGAAAAACAAAGCCGATGATATGAAAAAGGACATAGATGTTTTTGATTATATACTGGTCGTTGCGGAACATTCAAAGAGCATTGAACCTGATGTCGGTTCCGGGATCATCAAAGATAATTCAGTAGTCGTAGATCTCTGGCTGTCAAAACCGGCTTCGGATGCCGATAAGGGATATTCGTGCATCATAGTGCCTGTTGAGAAGGGGTTCTTGAACGGAAAGAAGCTTTCCGTTATGGTAGTAGAACCGCCGATAGATGATGAAGAACAATAAAAAAACAGCCGCTGCAGGCTCGCCGTGAGCTTGCAGCGGTTTAATTTTTGTTTTATGCAGATGTCAGCCGGCAGTCTGAGATCATTCTACAGAAAGCAGGAAGTAATAAACCGGCTGACCGCCGTCAATGAGAGTTACCTCTACATCAGATCCGACCTTTGATTTTATTGCTTCAAAAGCGGTATTTGCCTGAGACTCGGTAATACCCTCGCCGTAGATTACCGAGATATAGGATGTGTCACGGTTAGACATTTCCTTTGCCAGCTTAACGGCTGCTTTTACGGGATCCTTCTCCTTCAAAGTAAGCTTGCCGTTGTTGAGAGCGATAATGTCGCCTTCCTTGATCTTTGTGCCGCCGAATTCCGAATTACGTGCCGCATAAGTTACCTGACCTGTAGAAACGCTCTTTGCTGCCGTCAGCATGAACTCACAGTTAAGCTCGTCAGTTGCGTCAGGAGAATAAGCAAGCATTGCAACGAGACCCTGAGGCACTGTTCTTGTGGGAACGATAATTACCTGACGATCCTTTACCAGAGGTACTACCTGTTCAGCGGCAAGGATTATATTTTTGTTGTTCGGAAGAACAAAAACCGTCTTTGCGGGAGTTGCCATAACTGCCTGATAGATGTCCTCTGTACTGGGGTTCATTCTCTGACCGCCGCTTACAACGTGCTGACAGCCAAGATCATGGAATACCTCCTCAAGACCCTTTCCTGCTGCAACGGCGATAAATCCGACATCCTCAGTAGGTTCTGCGGGTTTGAGAGTCTCACGTTTTTTTTCTTCGGCTTCGAGCTTAGCCTTTTCTTTTTCGTATTTTTCAGCAGCCTTTCTGTGCTGTTCCTTCATATTTTCTATCTTCACGGTAAGAAGCTGGCCGTAAGTCAGTGCCTCTTCGATAGCATTTCCGGGATGCTCGGTGTGAACATGGACTTTGATGATATCGTCATCGACGGCAACAACAACGCAGTCGCCGAGTGATTCAAGGAATTTTCTGAGCTGCTGGGGATCTTTGTCGGAATCTGCCGATCTGCCAATGATAAATTCGGTACAATAGGTGAAGTTTATTACAGCGTCAAATTCGGCTGCGGCATTTCTGAAGAATTCCGCAGCGGAATCCTCAGCCTCTGCACTCATGGCTGACGGCTTGTCAAGCTCGACCATAACGCCGTCACGCAGCATAGAAAGCATACCTTCAAAAATAACGCACAATCCCTTTCCGCCTGCATCGACAACTCCGGCCTTTTTGAGGACCGGAAGCATTTCGGGAGTACGGTCAAGAGCATCGTTTGCTGCGGATACAACAGAACTGAAAACTATCACAGGATCGGTTTCTACCTCTGCAGCGATCTTTCCTGCTTCATAGGACATCCTTGCAACGGTAAGGATAGTACCCTCTGTAGGGTTCATAACTGCCTTGTATGCAGTCTCAACGCCGAGTTTGAGAGCAGCGGCAATATCCTTTCCATCGGCCTCGCTTTTTCCTTTGAGACCGTTTGCGATACCCCTGAAAAGAAGTGAAAGGATAACGCCTGAATTTCCTCTTGCTGACTTCAGCATAGCAGAAGCTGCTTCGTGAGCGATCTCATCAATGCGGACAGAGTCACATTCTGCAAGTGACTTTGCAGCTGCCTCGATAGTCATTGACATATTTGTGCCTGTATCACCATCGGGAACAGGGAATATGTTCAGAGAGTTGATCTCATCCTTCTGACGGATAATGTTGTTTGCTCCGGATATTAACGCGTTTTTGTAGTAGGAACCGTTTATCATTGCTAACTGCACTTCCTTCAAAAAAATATTATCTGATTTCTACGATGAGCTTCATTGCTGTACGTTCCACACCGTCGATCTCGATGCTGGTGAAAGCGGGGATACATATAAGGTCTATTCCCATAGGCGCAAGATAGCCTCTTGCAACGGCGATGGATTTGAGTGCCTGATTAGTAGCACCTGCACCAACAGCCTGAACTTCAACACAACCATAATCTCTTATAACGCCTGCGATTGCTCCTGCAACAGAATTCGGAGCAGACTTTGACGATACCTTCAATACTTCCATTATTCTTATCCTCCCAAAATGATCCTATGCCGTATTATCCATAGTGACAAAAAATAATTACACACATACTATAATATAATTTGTACAAATATTATTCAAGTGTATACTTTAAAAAAAATGTTATAAAACTATGAATTTTTTATAAAATTTCTATCCGCTTTAAGCCGGTAGTTTTTCCGCTGCGGTCGTCTATCTGAAAGATGATACAATCCATTCTGCATTTTCCGTCAGAGAGTTCAAACCGCACAGGAAGCTTTTCTTTGAATTTTTTTATTGCGATCTCCGGCTTCACTCCAAGAACGGATTCAAACGGGCCTGTCATCCCGACATCGGTTATATATCCCGTACCCTTTGGAAGTATCCTTTCGTCCGAAGTCTGGACGTGGGTGTGGGTCCCGAAAAATGCAGATATCCTGCCGTCAAGATAATAAGCGAGAGCAAGCTTTTCTGCTGTTGCTTCTGCGTGAAAGTCCAGCACGATGATCTTTGTATCCAAAGACTTTAATATCCCGTCAACAGTGATGTATGGGTCATCGAGCGGATCCATATACATACAGCCCATAAGATTTATCACAGCCGCCTGCTGACGGCCGAGATCAAAGACAGTAAAGCCCCTTCCGGGTGTTGTTGAGACGGGAAAATTTGCCGGACGGATGAGAGATTCACACGAGTCAAACATACTGTAGCTTTCTTTTCTGCGGAAGGTATGGTTTCCAGCGGTAATAACGTCAACGCCGGAGCTGAAAATATATTCCGCAGAAGATGGAGTTATGCCGTTTCCGTCTGCGGAATTTTCGCCGTTTGCTATGACGAGATCAATATTCTCATGCTTTTTCAGTGCGGGCAGTTTTTCACGAAGAAATCTGCATCCAACAGAGCCGACGATATCTCCGATTGCAAGTATTCTCACTCTATCACCCCAACGATCCGTTTTATAGATAATTACGAACATAACTATTTTAGTTTTTTTTTCATGGTTTGTCAACCAAATAGTGCAAAAAAACGCATTTTATTATCAAAGTGTGAAGTGTGGAGTGTGAAGTGTGGAGTGTGGAGTGTGGAGTTGTCCGGCTTGTATTATATAAAGTAGGTGCGGTATAGTTTATAAGGACAACGAAATTTCCATTCTGAAAAAAGCAGCCCAAAGCCCGTCAAGGGCGACGGCGGACGGAGAAGGAATTCGTCAGCTGTGCTGACGCCGCACCGGATGCGCGTTCCTGAATGTTCGCACCGGAAGAAGTGAGCGACCGTAAGGGAGCGTGTTCGGAGTTGTCCTGTGCGGTCACGCACCTTGAAATTTGAGGGGGGATGGTGTATAATGTGAGGAGAGGAATGGAGTTGATCGGAAATGAAAATTGAAGAAAAAAAGGAAATGTCAAAGCTTAGGAAAAAGATAATAGAAAATGAATTTTCATCATTGAATGATATGCAGAGAGAGGCAGTACTCACGCTTAAAGGACCGCTGCTTATTCTTGCGGGTGCAGGAAGCGGAAAAACTACGGTGCTTGTAAACAGGGTCGCCCATATACTCAGATGGGGAGAAGCATACGAAAGTGATGATGTTTTTGGAGAGTATACCCCCGAAGAGACGGCACTCATCCGTACAGCGGCCGACGGCAAAGCAAAGCTTCCTGATGATGTTGCAGACAGACTTGCAGTCGGAAAGGTCTTTCCGTGGAGGATACTTGCAATAACATTTACCAACAAGGCCGCCAAAGAACTAAAGGACAGGATATGCGCCAAGGTCGGTGCTGCCGGCGAGGATATCTGGGCTTCGACCTTCCACGCCTGCTGTACAAGAATACTGCGGCGTTTCGGAGACCGTCTCGGATATACGAACCATTTTGTCATATATGATACCGATGACCAGAAAAAGCTTATCAAGGACTGCATGAAAACTATAGGCATAGACGAAAAGCTTCTTCCGATAAAAATGGTGATGTATGAGATCTCAAACGCAAAGGATTCGATGACAGATCCCGACGAATTCAAAAAAACTGCCGGTTCCGACAGCAGGCTGATGTCTGTTTCAAAGGTGTATTCACTCTATCAGCAAAGACTGCTTGCGGCTGATGCGATGGATTTTGATGATATTATTTTCAATACCGTTATGCTTTTCAAAAATAACCCCGATGTGCTTGAAAAATATCAGGAACAGTTCAAGTACATACTGGTGGATGAATATCAGGATACTAACCGCATACAGTATGAGCTTGTTCAGCTCCTTGCCGGCGGCCACAACAATCTTTGTGTTGTTGGAGACGATGACCAGAGTATCTACCGCTTCAGGGGCGCAACCATAAGGAATATCCTTGATTTTGAACAGGATCATGAGAATACCAGAGTTGTCAAGCTCGAACAGAACTACCGTTCTACAAAGACTATCCTTTCTGCGGCAAACAGTGTTATCGGAAACAATTTTGAACGTAAGGATAAGGCTCTTTGGACAGAAAATGAAAAAGGAAAAAAGATCACAGTCTATGAAGCTGTTGACGAGCGTGACGAGAGCGACTATATAGCAAAAACAATAAAAGAAGAGGTTCAGGCAGGAGCAAAGTATTCTGATTTTGCCGTACTCTACCGCACAAATTCACAGTCTCAGAGCATTGAGCGTTCACTTGTACGTGCCGAGATACCATACAGGATAATCGGCGGCAGACGCTTTTATGAGCGCAGAGAGATACGTGATATGATGGCTTATCTTTCAGTCATAAGCAACCACAGCGATGACATAAGATTAGAGAGGATAATCAATATCCCAAAGCGTGGAATAGGAGATAAGACCGTCAGCACTATTGCGGAAATAAGCCATACCCTTGGTCAGAGTATGTTTGAAACCATGCGCCAGTCGGAAGAATTTGAGGCTCTTGTAAAAAACAGCAAAAAGCTTGTGGAGTTTTGCGAGCTGATCGACAAGCTTTCAGCTATGCTTGATGAAATGCCGGTGCATGAGATGTATGAAAAGCTTCTTGAACTGACAGAGTACGAAGGCTTTATCATAAAGTCCAGCGACTTTACCGAGAGCGCAATAGACAACGTCCGTGAGCTTGCAACAAGTATCGCACAGTATGAGGAAGAAAACGGAGATGAAGCATCGCTTCAGGGATTCCTCGAAGAAACAGCCCTTCTTACGGATATAGATTCATACGACGAAAACGACGATCATGCGGTTATGATGACCCTTCACAGCGCAAAGGGACTTGAATTTGAAAATGTGTTTATTCCCGGCATGGAAGAAAATCTTTTTCCGGGTTATCAGTCTACACTCAATGAACACGAAATGCAGGAGGAACGCCGGCTTGCTTATGTCGGCATAACAAGAGCCAAAAAGAAGCTTGTTCTGATCAATGCAAAATCACGAATGGTCTTTGGCCACACCAACCGCAACCGTCCGTCAAGATTTTTGAAGGAGATACCGGATGAGCTTATTGAAGTGACCCGCCGTCCGGTGGTTATTGCCGATCTTTCAGAGATGGATATTCCTGCCCCGAAGATCGCAAGACAGGCATCGATCGCAGTGAGCCGTACCATCTCCGCCGGAAACGTCAGTGCTTCATCACAAACCTATTCCGAAGGTATGAGAGTGAGTCATAACAGCTTTGGAGAAGGTACTATTCTGAGCATAACGCCGATGGGTTCCGACAATATGCTTGAGATCGCATTTGATACAGTCGGAACGAAAAAGCTTATGGCAAAATTTGCCCGTCTTACTGTCGTTTGATCGGAGGTCATATTATGCCTGCCATAGTATCGCATTATCTTCTGGCAGAAAGAGTTTATAATTATTTGTGTGAGCGTTATCCGAAGCTGGATATCAACCACAACGCTTTTATATGGGGTGCCTCAGGACCGGATATATTATTCTGTCACAGGTTTATGCCCTATCATAAAGAGAGAAGCCTTCATCCATACGGTCTGAAGCTCCACAACGTACCGGCGGCAAAGATGCTCAACTATCTTGCTGCATATTCACGCTCAAAACAGGATGACATTGCAATGAGCTATACTTTAGGATTTGTCACGCACTATGTTTTTGATTCTATTGCCCATCCGTTCATCCTGTATTCGGCTGAGGTGTGTGCATATATCCATACGGAAAAGTCTGCATCAACATGGCATCACGAGCTTGAATCGGTTCTTGACACCTTGTTTCTGCGCAGGGAGCAGAACAAGCTCATCTCACGTTTTCCGCTCCAGTCTGCCGCACCGATAGACCCGGTTGTCAACGATTCGATAGCCGGACTGATGCAGGGATATCTGCTTTACGAGTTCGGCAAGGGCTTTTACAAGTCCGAGATAATAAAGGCACAGCATGACTGGCATTTTTCTTTGGCGGCACTCAACGACCCCACCGGAATAAAACACAGCATAGTAAAAACCAGTGAAAAGCTCATCGGATTAAGACCCATGCTTTCGCCGGTATTCAGGATAGATTTTCCATCAGTTGAAGGCGATCCCGCAAACATGAAGCACATTCCATGGTTTCACGAGCAGGAACTCAGCGAACATACCGAAAGCTTTTTTGATCTTGTTGACCGCTCCGAATCACGTTCGCTTGAACTCATAACCAAGCTTCTTTCCCGTACTCCTCTCACCGACTCCGACTGCCCCCACACCTTCTCCGGCCACCGGCGAGCCGCCGTTGCCGATTCCGAACACGCTCCCTTGCGTTCGCTCACTTTTTCGGGTGCGGACATTCATGAACGCTCAACCGGTGCGGCGTCATCATAGCTGACGAATTCTTTCTCCGCCCGCCGTCGTCCTTAACGGGCTTTGGGATAGGTCTTTCAGGATGGAAGTTTCATTATCCTTATAAACTATACCTATAATACGCACCGCAGTTTTGCTATGATTATTTTGGATTGCTGTAATAAATAACAAAGCACATTCTCAGACAATTATTTGTCAAGAGAATGTGCTTTTTATTATAAAATTAATGTTATCAGGTGCGGCAAAGCTTAATAGAATATTTAAATATCCCTTTTATAGATTGCAGCCCAAAGCCCGTTAAGGGCGACGGCGGTAATAGGAGGATAAACGGCGCAAGCCGTCCTCACCGGATGTGCGTTCCTGAATGTTCGCAGCGTCGCCGGAGTCGGCACCGGCGCCTCGCCGGTGAGGTCACGCACCGCAGCATTTTTTGTATTTTTTGCCGGAACCGCATGGGCAAAGATCATTGCGGCCGACCTTTATCTTTTTAACGGGGCGGTTTGCAACTGTACCGTCACCGTCCATGTTGGTGGAGGTGGGTTTAGCGACCTGTTCACGGTGCATAAACTCTTCGGCAGCTTTCTGAACACGTTCGTCAGAGTATTCTTTTTCTTCTTCTGGAGTTTCTTCAACGATCTCGCTTTCATCGATCTCATCGTCGGCGCTTTCAGTGAACTCTTCAACATCAGTGTCGGATTCAGGATCTGATGAAATTGCCGTCACGTTTACAGAAACAGAGAAATTGCTGTCTGCTGCAACATCGTCGTCTCCGTCAACAACCACTGCAACACCGTTGGTTTCGTTTGCAAGCATCTGGGCTTTGAGAGCGGCCTGTGCAGCGGCTCTTGCACGTCCGCCGGCGGCACGTTTGATGGCAAGTTCACGCATCTCGTCCTGTTTTTTAAGGCGGTCGCTGACACGCTTAGGAATGACAAGAAGCATCTTAATGGTGTCCTCACGGATGCACTTTATCATATCATCGAACATATCAAAGCCTTCGAGTCTGTATTCAACAACAGGATCGTGCTGACCGTAGGAACGCAGACGGATTCCTCGTTTGAGTTCGTCCATTGCGTCAATGTGTTCCATCCAGTAGTTGTCAACATTTTTGAGGAGATATACACGCTCAAGCTCACGCATTGTTTCTTCGGGAATGAGCTTTTCGTTTTCTTCATATTCTTTTGTGGCTTTTTCGGAGAGCATATCAATGAGATAGTCTTTTTCAAGAGCTTCGATCTCTTCGTCTTTGTAGATAAGAGTTTCTTCATCGTCCTCAGCGATCAGCCAGCCTTTGAGAGACTCACGCAGACCTGCAAGATTCCATTCGTCCTTCTCTTCAAACGGCAGATATTCTGCGACCTTTGCGGAGATGGTGTCGGGTATCATCTTCAATATGGTCTCACGGAGGTTTTCGCCGTCGAGTACCTGATCACGCTGTGTATAGATGATCTCACGCTGACGGTTCATAACGTCATCGAAATCAAGAACGCTCTTACGTATGCTGAAGTTGCGGGCCTCGACCTTTGCCTGTGCGTTTGCAATCGTGCTGGAGAGCAGCTTGCTTTCAAGAGGTTCGTCCTCCTCACCTGGCATCCTGTTCATGATTGCAGCGATCCTGTCGCCGGCAAAGAGACGGAGAAGATTATCCTCGGCTGAGAGATAGAAACGGCTTGCACCGGGATCGCCCTGACGGCCGGCACGTCCGCGGAGCTGGTTGTCGATACGTCTTGATTCGTGACGTTCCGTACCCATAATGAACAGACCGCCTGCTTCTCTTACTTTTTCGGCTTCGGCTTCTGTTTCGACTTTATATTTTTCGAGCAGTTCACGGTATTTTTCTCTTGCTTTGATAATATCTTCGTTGTTTGTCTCGGCATATCCGGTTGCTTCCTCGATCAGCTCCTCGGAATAGTCAAGTCTGCGCATCTCAGCTTTTGCAAGGAACTCATCGTTACCGCCGAGCTTGATATCGGTACCACGTCCTGCCATGTTGGTAGCGATAGTAACGGCACCCAACTTGCCTGCCTGAGCAACTATCTCAGCTTCCTTTGCGTGGAGCTTTGCGTTGAGGACGTTGTGCTTGATACCCTTCTTTTTGAGCATATTGCTCAGTTCTTCGGATTTGTCGATAGAGACTGTACCAACGAGTACGGGCTGACCGTTCTTGTTGGCCTCGATAATATCGTTTATCATAGCGATATACTTGCCTCTCTCTGTTTTGAAGATGGCATCCGGGAAGTCTATTCTCTGGATAGGCTTGTTTGTCGGGATCTCGATACAGTCAAGACGGTAAATCTCAGAAAACTCGGTCTCTTCCGTCATAGCTGTACCGGTCATACCGGAAAGCTTGCGGTAGAGACGGAAGAAGTTCTGGAAGGTGATGGTTGCAAGGGTCTTGCTCTCACGCTGGACAGCAACGCCTTCCTTTGCTTCGATAGCCTGATGGAGACCCTCGTTGTAGCGTCTGCCGTACATAAGACGTCCGGTAAATTCGTCAACGATGATGATCTCGTCTTTTTCGTTTACGACATATTCAATATCTCTTCTCATAACGCCTCGTGCCTTGATAGCCTGATTGACGTGATGAGCGATAGTCATGTTTTCGGGATCGGAAAGGTTCTCTATGCCGAAGAATTTCTCGGCCTTCTTTACGCCGACAGGGGTAAGGGTAGCTGTCTTTGCTTTTTCGTCAACGATATAGTCGATGCCCTGTTCTATGTATTCGTCATCGTTGTCTACCTTGCTGTCGGTCTCTGTGATGCGTTTGCATTTCATTGTTTTTGCAAGGTCATCAGCCCTCTGATACATATCCGTAGACTTGTCGCCCTGACCGGAAATGATAAGAGGAGTTCTTGCTTCGTCGATGAGGATGGAGTCGAC
>DBWG01000078.1 GCA_002308635.1 Ruminococcaceae bacterium UBA1244
CTTTTGGGGGGACTGAATAGTTACAATTTATTAACGAAGTTGTCGCTAAGGGCTGGAAGCTGCCGAAGGAAGACATCGGTAAGATCTATGATATGGAACAGAAGCTCCCTGCAAATGATCCCAATAACCCCAAATCAAGGCAGAATCGTATTCGTAAGCTGATCACCGATATGCCAAAAGGCATCATCGAAATGCCGAAAGTCACACACGACCTCAACAAAGAACCGCATCTTGCCGATATGATCACGAGGATGCTGCTGGTAAATGTCCAAAACTCATACAATTCCGCCATTAACGAGAAGCTTCCCGGCTTTGAAAAGGATCTGCAGCTCTACAAGATGTTCACCAAGAACATTGACAGAATAAAACCTGAAGCCGACAGACAAAACGCAATACTGAAGGCGCAAGTCCACGCAGAGGAAGCCGCAAGAAAAGACGCTTTGCTCGAAAATCAGAAGCAGGAGCGTATCAACGCCGAACATCAGGCAAATCAGGCTGCCCAACAGGACAGCGACAGAAAGCGTGACCGTGATGCAAATGCAGAGCTTCTGAAAGCGATTAACGAACACATTGACGATCTTAAAGCGAAGCACCGCACCGGCTTCGGCGGCTCATCGAACGAACATAATACCCTTAAAAAACAGGTGGATAAGCTGACAAGTACACTGGATCCATATGACGTAAACTATTCAAGTGAGAAAAAGGTAACCGCTCTCCGGGAGGCGAAGGAGGCTGCTGAGGCTTATATCGCTGCAAAGAACCGTCAGCACGGCAATGATGATCCAAACGCCGAAGTCGTTCCCAGCTCCGAAATGGGCAAGAAGCGTTACCGCGCCGCAAAAGCTATCATCACGCTCTGTACCAATGAACTGGACAAAATGTCGAATAACCTGGACGCAAAGGCACAGCCGGCAGTACAGAAGGTCAATCCGGAGGATGATCTGAGAAAGTATCAGAATATTCTGAAACAATCGGTTGAGAAAAACGAAAAAAGCGGCATCCCTGCCAACAGACTCTCTGAACAGGAGTTTACCTGCCTTGCACATATCATGGCGTTCAATGTGGCATATAGTGATCCGCAGAACAACAAGTCGAACGAAATAATTGGGTACGAGCGGAACGGCGACCATAGACCGATCACCAGAGAGAGCTATCACAAGGGCCTGCCGGCAAGTCTGCTCTCTAACTCTGCATTCCAGCGTCTGTGCCTTGACTGCAAGACGAACGAACGGTATAAAGAGCTGACAAACAAGGCGACCGAAGGCTACGGAGCACAGCTCAAAGAAGAATATCTCAGGATCAAAAATACTATAAATAAAGAACAGAAGATCAAAGACAACAACGTAAAGAACGGGCTGAACAAGAACTTGCAGAATGACAAGAACACTGTGAACAACGAACAGCAGCTCAAGAACAACAACTGAAAGAATGAGCTGAACAAGAATTTTTGAATGACAAGCAGCGCAAGTTCTGATAAAATGACAGTTCCCGGCACAAATGACTTCAGAAATTCAGAAAAATGAATAACCGGTTGAGCCTGTAAGAAGCATCATCTTGTAGCAATCAGCTTTGACGGCTAATTCTTTTGCATAGTTCAGGCAAGCAGAGGCATATCCTTTGCCCCTGTGATCTGTGTGAGTAACAACGTTCTCAACAAATGCGTAGGTTGTCTGTTTGATAATTTTTTATTCAATTTCCTGTATTCACACTTCAATACTCCAACATTATATTTTGGCGTTCCGTGTATGTTTTCCGTTTGAACGAATCACTTTCCCACAATAATAATATCTAACATCGTCAGTTACTATGGTTAATGAATTATTAATATACATACCGGATCTTTCATGGTATAATGTTAGAATCCAATAAATATGGAGGAATTGATATGTCGGATATTAAAAAATCAAAAGTGAAGGACAAAAACGAAAACATGAGCCGTGATAAAGTCATTGTAAGAACAAGCATTATCGGTATTCTTGCAAATGTATTTCTTGCGGCATTCAAAGCATTTGTGGGAATGACCTCTAATTCAATAGCTATCGTTATGGACGCTGTCAATAATCTCTCTGATGCCGCCAGTTCAGTAATAACCATTGTCGGAACCAAGTTAGCAGGAAAAGCACCGGACAAAAAACATCCCTTCGGCTACGGCAGAATAGAATATCTGAGCGCTATGGTTATTTCGCTTATAGTGCTGTATGCAGGATTTACCGCTTTTGTGGAGTCTGTAAAAAAGATCATTACACCTGATACTCCGGATTATAGTGCAGCTGCACTTATCATCGTGGCCGTTGCGGTGGTCGTAAAGATAGCATTGGGCAGATACGTCAAGCATATCGGGAAAAAAGTAAATTCCGACTCCCTGATAAATTCCGGAGAGGACGCTACACTGGATTCTGTGATATCTGCATCCACACTGGTAGCCGCAGGAATATACCTCATATTCCATGTTTCCCTGGAGGCGTGGCTTGGCGCAGTTATCGCAGCCGTAATTATTAAATCGGGCATTGAAATGATCCGGGATACCCTATCCAAAATACTGGGCGAACGTGCAGACTCTGAGCTTGCAAAGGATATCAAGGAGACAGTGACCGCTTTCCCTGAGGTCATAGGTGCATACGATCTTGTTCTGCATAATTACGGACCGGATTCTTTTAACGGTTCCATTCATATCGAGGTGCCGGACACCTTATCGGTTGATGCACTTGACTGTCTTAACCGCAGAATCATGCTTGAGGTACTTCAAAAGCATAATGTTCTTCTTACTGCTGTGGGAGTTTATTCATTCAACACAAAGGATCCAGATTCCATTGCAGCGAAGGAACGCATTATGAATATCATAAAGGGAGAACCGCACATACTGCAAATGCACGGATTTTATCTTGATAAAGAAAAGAAATCTATCCGCTTTGATATTGTTATAAGCTTTGATGCCAAAGACCGAAGTGCTCTCTATCATAGAATAATTGAAAAAGTTCAGAACGAATATCCGGATTATTCCCTGCAGATCGCAATGGATACGGATTTCACTGAGGACATTTAAATTGTAATTTTCAGCATACTAAACTGTAGAAAGTTTTTTCATATTTAAACTGCTTTTCATAAAGCTTTTGTACCGAAACGGCAATGGTGACGATCATCACCACATTCAGGCACAGTTCCAGAAATTGCAGAATGATATTCCCGATGATGTACTTCCGGCTTTCGGGACACATCTGCATTAGTCGTTTGTCAAACAAATTGTTCATTCCCTTCTGTTAAAATAAAGCAGAGTTATACCGGTATCACAAAAGGCTTTCCGTCTATTTGTTGTATGTTGAGGTCAACGCCGTAAACCGTTTTGACAAGTTCACTGGCGATGACCTCCTCCGGCTTGCCCTGTGCGATGGTTTTTCCGTCCTTCATGGCTACGATCTCATCACTGTAATAAAGCGACTGGTTGATGTAGTGCAGAACCATCATGAAAGTTAGATGTATCTAATCTGTAACATTTTGTACAGTAACACAACAAATTTACTTTGTCAATACCCGGTTTGTAGCAATCTGCTAAAAAA
Organism: Ruminococcaceae bacterium UBA1244; assembly: GCA_002308635.1. Taxonomy (GTDB): domain Bacteria; phylum Bacillota; class Clostridia; order Oscillospirales; family Acutalibacteraceae; genus UBA1213. The sequence continues at coordinate 3,555 of DBWG01000078.1, forward strand.
TCAAAATTTCCAGCATCAACAATGTGAATATTATACAAAATATACAGAGTGAACAATCAGTGAATTAGATTGGACTAATTTATGTTCAATTTATAAAACACTATTACGCAAAATACAGAGCTTTCTGTTGACAATTTAAAATTATAGTTATATAATACTAACTGTGGTTAGCTATATCTAACGAGTTTATCAGGAATAGAGATGATATCCGATGAAGCACCATAAATTCTGGGCAATCGCTGCCCTTGTATGTATGTTGATGGCAGTATTCACGGGCTATAAGAAAAAATAAAAGGAGGTCATAAACAATGATAACGATCAACAAAGCTTTATTGTCATTTTTGGGAGGAGTATTGTTTGGAACAGCAGGCATAAAACTGCTTTCAAGCAGGGACGCTAAAAAGGTGTACACGCACTGCACCGCCGCTACCCTCAGAGCAAAGGACAGTATCGTCAAAACCGCCACAACCATTCAGGAAAATGCAGAGGATATTATGGCTGAAGCCAAGCAGATCAATGCCGAGCGTGAAGCTGCGGAAGAACCCGTTACGAAAGAATCTGAGGAAGCATCCCTTGAGGTGGATGGTAACACTAAGGGTTAACACGCCCTTTTGTTGTGGTGAACCAATATGAAATATCAGATAAAACATGAACTCAAAGGACGTATGCGGCTTCATATCCTGCAAAAACTCACTTTGACAGAGCTGGACAAACTCTATTGCAGCCTGTCTGACAAGTCTTTTGTGTCACGATGCAAGGTGTATGCCCCCACTAATGATATGATGCTGGAATACACCTGCGACAGAAAAAATGTCCTGCAGTTTCTGACAGAATTACATCCAAGTGATATTATTGTTTCCGAAAGCTCTCTTGCAGCAGTAACGGCCTCGAGAGAACTGAATGCTGAATACAAAAGTAAGCTGCTCCGGAAAACTGCGGCTCATGCTGTAAACAAAATTGTCCTGCCGCTTCGGATTCGTGTTATCGTATTAGCGGTAAAAACAGCTCGCTTTGTGTGGAAGGCTCTGAGATGTCTTGCTAAAGGCAAATTAGAAGTGCCAGTTTTAGATGCAACAGCTATTACTGTTTCTATGCTTAGACGGGACTATAATACGGCAGGCTCTGTTATGTTCTTACTGGATATCGGAGAAATACTTGAGGACTGGACACACAAGAAATCTGTCAGTGATTTAGCAGGCAGTATGTCGCTGAATGTCGGAAAGGTATGGCTGAAAACAGGAGAACAATCCGTTTTAGTCTCTGCTTCTTCCATCAGCGAAGGTAACGAAATTATCATTCGTACAGGGAGTATGATTCCGTTTGACGGAATCGTAACAGAAGGAGATGCGATGGTAAATCAGGCATCCCTGACGGGAGAAAGCACCCCCGTGCATAAAAATGAAGGAAGCACAGTTTATGCAGGTACGGTTATAGAAGAAGGAGAACTGACTGTTTGTGTCAAGAATGCGGCAGGCTCGACACGATACGAAAAAATCGTTTCCATGATCGAGGATACAGAAAAGCTGAAATCCGAGGTTGAAAGCAAGGCAGAACATCTTGCCGACAAGCTTGTTCCTTATACCTTTTTCGGCACTTTGCTTGTATGGCTTATTACGAGAAACATAACAAAGGCCTTATCTGTTCTGATGGTAGATTTTTCCTGCGCACTAAAGCTTGCGATGCCCGTTACGGTTCTGTCAGCAATAAGAGAAGCCAACCATTACGGTATAACAGTCAAAGGCGGAAAGTTTCTTGAAAAGTTAGCACTTGCCAACACTATCGTATTCGATAAAACAGGTACGCTTACCAAAGCCAATCCTATCGTGAACAGTGTAGTACCTTTCTGCGAGCTGAGCCCCGATGAACTGTTGAGGATCGCTGCTTGTCTTGAAGAACATTTTCCCCATTCTATTGCAAATGCAGTTGTCAATGCAGCAAAGAAAAAGAATCTTGTCCATGAAGAAATGCACACCAAGGTGGAATATGTGGTGGCACATGGTATCAAGTCCACCATTGACGGCAAGTCAGTACTGATCGGCAGCTATCATTTTGTCTTTGAGGACATGGGAACGGCTGTTCCTTTGGGCTATGAGCAAAGGCTGCTCTCTATCTCAAAGGAGTACTCCAGATTATATATGGCTATAGACGGCTATCTGGCGGCTGTGATCTGTGTCGAAGATCCCTTACGCAAGGAAGCCTGTGACGTAGTCGAAGAACTGAGGAAAAGCGGTTTCACCAATATTGTCATGATGACAGGCGACAGCAAGCACACCGCCGGAGCAATCGCCGAAAAAGTCGGTGTAGATTCATTTTATGCGGAAACACTGCCAGAGGATAAAGCCGGTTTTATTCTTCGGGAGAAAGCAAAGGGCAATACTGTTGTGATGATCGGAGACGGCATCAACGATTCTCCTGCTCTATCGTCTGCTGATGTTGGAATTGCAATATCTGACGGTGCAGCTATTGCAAGAGAGATAGCCGATATTACTATTTCTGCGGACGATCTGCATGGCATCGTTACCATCAGAAAACTCAGTACAGAGATGATGAAGCGAATACACGCTAATTATCGTTCAATTCTTGCCGTCAACGGAGGTTTGATTGCTCTCGGTGTGACAGGTATTGCACCCCCGACATTAACAGCTACCATACATAATGCCTCAACGATCGGCATCGGCTTAACAAGTACTAAAAAGCTGCTTTATACTTTTCCTTAAATAAAACATGAC
>DBWG01000147.1:0-265 GCA_002308635.1 Ruminococcaceae bacterium UBA1244
TATAAATGCTAAACTGAAAAAGTACATAATCGCTCACTCAAAATGTACAAAACAGATAAGGTAGAAAAAGCGAACAAAAGGCAGTATACTTCCCACAGGAGGTGGGAAGATGAACCTGAGGAAAGACATATTTGAGAGGGTGAAGTACATAATGAAAGAACAGCCCGAGATGAAGGTTAATTGTTCCAAGCTGGCAAGGCAGCTCAACTGTGACCGAAGAACAGTCAGCAGATATGTGGAGCTTGCAAAAAACGGAAAGAAACCG
>DBWG01000147.1:392-898 GCA_002308635.1 Ruminococcaceae bacterium UBA1244
GCAATTATCCGTTTTGAGACTGATCCGGGGATTCAGGCTCAGGTGGACTGGAAAGAATCCCTGAAATTTAAAACGAAGGACGGTGAAACGATAAAGTTTAATGTGTTCCTGATGATCCTGGGGTTTTCAAGAACTAAATTCCTTATGGTGACCGAGACACGAGATCTGCAGCAGGTGGAGTTTTCGCTTGCCTGTGCGTTCCGGTATTTCGGAGGAGTGCCTCATGAAATACTCTTTGATAATATGCGCTCCATTATCGATAAAGCCCGTACACAGTACAGCGAACCCGTATTCAATGAAAACTTTAAAGTTTTCGCTGAGGACTGCGGTTTTGTGCCAAAAGCCTGCGTCGCTTACAGACCCGAAACCAAAGGCAAGGTAGAGGTAACAGCAAAGCTGATGAATCGGCTCAAGGTGTACAGCGGTGATATCACCGGCTTTGATGATATCAGGCAAATTGCATCAGAACTGAATGATGAGATCAACTCTGCGGTTTGTCAGGCTAC
>DBWG01000147.1:983-7642 GCA_002308635.1 Ruminococcaceae bacterium UBA1244
AGCAAGGAATCAATGATCTCCTACGAAGGAAAGAAGTATTCTGTGCCTCCTGAGTATATCGGCAAAAAAGTTGATATTTCAGATACAGGTTCCGGCTTTGATATTTCCTTTAACGGTCACTTTGTGCGGCATTGGGAAAAGAGCAGCAAAATGATGAATTTTGATCATACAGACTATCTTGAAATAGCCAGACTAAGCTCGCTCAGGAGACTTGATGAAGACGAGATCAAACTGATTGCAGAAAGGAATTTAGAGATCTATGACAAGCTTTAACGTTTTACAGAACAATCTTGAGGAATTATCTCTTTTCAAAATGAACGAGATACTGCCCAACGTGATCGAGAAATCGGTGAAGGAAAGCAGTTCCCTGCTGGATTCATTGCTTGAGCTGACATCAGCCGAAATAGCCTTCAGAGACGAAAGGGCAAGGAAAATCAATATTACCGTTTCTCATTTCCCTTACATCAAAACCATAAAGGAATTTGATTTTTCTTATCAGCCTACGATCAACAAGGACCAGGTAATGGACTTTTTGAGCCTTCGATTCATTGAGGACAAAACAAATATCATCTTCATAGGTTCAAGCGGAGTTGGTAAAACGCATCTTGCCACCGCTATCGGGATCGAAGCCGCAAGCAAGCGTATCTCTACATATTTCATCAACTTTGCCGTACTTATGGAAAAATTCAAACAGGCAGCAAAGGAAAACAGAGTCGAGAAGGTCGTTAAGCATTACCTGAAATACTCTGTTCTGATCATTGATGAGATCGGTTATCTGCCCGTTGATAAAGACGCTGCCTTCGGGTTCTTTCAGCTCATTGCCGCAAGATACGAGTTCAGACCTACAATTCTGACTACCAATCAGCCGTTTTCAAAATGGCATGATGTTTTCGGTGATCCCGTAATCGCTAACGCTATTATTGATCGTCTGGTTCATCACTGTGACATTGTCAAAATTACAGGACATTCTTACCGTATTAAAGACAGGAATATTTTTGATGATTCTGACGACTGATCATCCGCTCTATACTGTACATTTTAATTGAGCGTTTTTTGTCATTTTCACTTGACATTTACATTATCTGATATTCTACCATATTTTGTTCTGTACATCAATATCTCGAACGTAAAAACGACTATGATTCTGTTTGCTTGCAGGGCGCGGCTGATACCAATTAATATGCGGCGTTATTCCGGTATAATCCCCCGCAAAACACAAATACTACCCTTGAATAAATTTGTACCAAAGGAGAATCACACCATGCGTAGGGCAGGAATAGTCAGACGCATAGACGACCTCGGGCGTGTCGTCATACCTAAGGAAATACGCAGGACGCTGAGGATTCGTGAGGGCGACCGTCACGGATAACATTGACACAAGACTACCCTTTTGTGAGCGCGATAAGGGATATTGCAGAAAGACTACATATTGAATGATAAAAAACAATAAGCATATCTTGAATCCCAGTAGTAAAAGCTGTAGTACTTGTACTGTTGGCATTATGTTTATTTACAGTATTTTCCACAAAACAGGTATTGACATTCAATTTTCAGAATTCCTGTCTGTTTTATACTATCATTATTATTATCTTGTAAATAAAATTGCCATTTCTTTCTCTGTGTATTATCATAGAGAAAGAATTTTTTTATACTGAAACCTTTTTTAATGAAACACCGTCATTAATAACAGATGTACATCATTACAGGGAGGCAAGGATTTTGGATGAAAATAAAAGGCTCGCCCTGCGGCTGAAAAAACACGACGAAGAAGCACTTGACCGGATAATTGCACGGTTCACTCCGCTTGCTGCAAAAATAATACTTAATATCTCAAACGGTGCTCTTTCAGATGAAGATGTGGAAGAGGCGGTCTCTGATACCTTTGTAGCCCTGTGGAAAAATGCTGACAGATTTGACCCGGAGCATCTTACGGGTTATATTTGTGCGGTTGCCAAATCAAAAGCTTTTGACAGGCTCAGAGGTAAAAATCCTGCCTTTGTCATTGAGGCAGACGAAGATCTGATCGGAGAAGGATCTGAGCCTGACAACATTGCAGAAACAAATGAGATCATCGAAGCCTTGAAACAGGGAGTAAATGATCTTCCTGAAACGGATCGTGAGATCATTATTCGTCATTATTATTACTATCAGAAGGTGGCTGATATTTCGGCGGAAATGGATATTCCTGCCGCAACCATCAAGGTCAGGCTTCACAGGGCAAGAAAGAAATTAAAAAAATACTTAACGGAAAGGGGTTTTGCACTATGACATTATACAGCCTTTTTGACAGGACTGATGACAGCTTCGGAATTGAGGATCGTGTAGGTCTTTCTGCTCAATGTAATATATCGAGTGACAAGATCACTGCTATGACGCACAAAAAGCTCGGTATAGCAGTTCCGAAAAGACGCTCAGGCACAAAGCTGATCGTTTTACTTGCAGCAGCGGTTTTGGTTGTTTGTACAGCTTTGGGCGTTTCGGCTGTTATTGCGAACAGAACTGCGGATTCAGTCTTTTCGGATGTTTTTTCGGGGGAACCCAATGCATTAGGGTTATATGAAAGCCGCTCGGTGAATTTTTCAAGCCCTGACAAGAATCTTAGTGCATCTGTCTTGGGAATGACCGCCGACTATCACGATCTTTATGCTATGATCAGCGTAAGACATAAGGACGGCACAGCATTTGCAGACGAGGACTACCGCTGCGGACTATATATTCCGACAAGCGGCACCTTTGACGATTTCGGCGGTATGATAAGCTGTACTATGAAAAACGGCGAACCTTTGGGCAATTCAGGGTTTGGCGGCGGATTTGACTGCCGTTTCTATCTCAGTGATGACAGAACTGAACTGAAAATATATCTTTGGGTAGATCTGAACGGATTTGATGCACAGGGCGGCAAACTGACATTTACAAGCCGCCGTTTTCGCGCACAGAAGATAACAGAGATACTCAGGTCTTATGAAACGGTAACTAACAGCGACTGGCTTGAAAATGAAAAGCTTATTGACAGCGAGGGCTGGCATTTTATCCGCAAGGATGATAATTATGTGCTTTGCAAAACGATCGAAAAGGAATATGAGCTGCCCTTTGAGATCAGCTTTTCCCTTGATTACGAAACGGGTAATAATATCTGGCTTCACCCGTCACGCACAGAAATAACGGACATTCTTACCCCTGCCGCATCGGGTATGACGGCGGTATTTTCCGATCTGGGAATTGAGCTTGCTTCTGACTGCCCTGCATCTGCTGCCGGAATAGGAATGCCTGAAACCGGAGAAACGGGGCTGAAATTCTTTGCCTTCCGGGAAATAAACAGCGCGGATTCATATGTTACCCTTGATAACGGAACAAGCTACTATCTTGTTCTGAGCGGATTTAATGGAGGACTGAACGACAATACGGGACGCTATGAGGAGAGTATTCATCTCAGATACAGGAATGTTCCCGACCCTGCCCTTGCGGATGAGATAATTGTCGTTGATAAAAGAAAAATAAACCGCATAGTGATAAACGGCGATACTGTCTATGAAAAGGGAGGATATGAGAATGTGGCTCAGGTTAACGCTCCTTAACATCAGGAAGTTTTTCAGGACAAAACCGTTACTGCTTGTTTTTATCATACTTTCTCAGATAATATGCATTATAGCGGCGTTTACTGTTGCCGGTATGATAGACGCCGTTACCCGTCCGCCTGAAGCAAGGGATGTCCGTTCGGAATGGGAGAAATCATTTGAGATAGATTTTTCTTTGTATGAAGGAGAGGATCAGTTCCTCGCTACATACATAGACACCGAAAACAATCAGGTCGTCTATCGCGGAACAGATCAGAGCGTAATAAAGAAATATGAAGAATATGATTTTTCACAGCCCGGCAGATATTCAGGAGAACTTACTGCTCTCCCGTCTAATTTTGATAAGCTCCCGAAATATGGTGATATCAGAGAAAAGATAAACAGGATATTCTCCTCAGTAGGTCTGCATTATGTTGAAATGGTTATGACAGGATATACCTCCGGGGATGACATGATAAGCTTTTATGCTGTGGGTGGTCCGAAGGAATTTGAAAAAAGATACTATCCTGAGCTTTTGAACGGAGGTATAGAAATGTACCTTGGAAAGCCGGCTCATATACTCAGTGTAAAAAAGGGCGACAAGCTCAGGCTTGGGAATACAGAATACACAGTCAATTCTGTTGTCAGCAAAAGCACAAAGGGCGATATGGAGCCTTTGTGTTGGCTGCTGCCCGAATATGCGGATGACAGCTTTATAATAACTTATTTCAGGATACAGGTGGATGACGCTCTGGCAGGAAATGAGCTTGGGGCTGTTTCCGACATGATAAAAAACGAATTTGCGGGAATTACTGACAATATTACGGATCCTGTGCCAAAGCCCCTTATGGAAAAGCAGTTCAACAATATGATCTATGTGGTGTCCTTTATTCTAATGGCTGTGATGATGCTCAATCTGTCGAGGCTCTATACATTTATCCTGGCAAAGCGCAAAAACGCCCTTGCGATTTATTCTGTCTGCGGAGGCTCGAAAGCAAAGATATTTGTTATTTACATCATCGAGATACTGCTTACTCTCGGTTTTTCATACCTGTGCGGATTTGTTCTGTTCAGGTTCGTTATTATGGATATGATCGGAAAGGTATATCCGAGCTTTCTGACATTCTTTGAGCCGCCTATCTGTATAATGATCCTCGGAGCATATATTGTTTTCGGCGGAATAGTTATGGGGCTGAGCATCGTTCCTATGATAAGAAAGAATGTTACTTCTCTCAGAAGGGAGGGCGGAATATGAATTATTTTCGGATTGCCATAAGCTTTTTGAGAAAACGGTGGCTTTTTACCCTGATAATTATTATCGAAATCGCAGCTCTGCTTGTACTGACAAATGTTATGATCGCAACCGTTCACAGCAAGCAGATGGTCTATGAACCGTACAAAAAGATCCTTAGTGAAAATGGGGTCATGCTCGATGTATCCAACCTGGACATAATGGAATGTGAAAACGAGGATATAAAACCATTCCTTGAGACCTGGCCTGATAAGAAAAGCGTTAAAGGTTATCTGGAAAAGCGGCTTTCTGTTAAAATATACTGTTCCGATTCGCTCAGCTTTTGGGATATGACAGGTCCGCACTCAGTTATGTATAAGGACAGAGGCAATACTCTATCTTATTATCTGCTTGACGGGGATATCCTTTCTAAAATGTCGTTTCCTCTTTCATGTGGGCGCTGGCCGTCTGTAGAAAGAAACTCTGACGGAGAGATAGAGATCATTGTTTCAGGAGGTACGGATGCACAGCTTGACAGCGTCTATGATACACCTGCAGGGAAAATGCGTGTTGTGGGTATTCTGACAGACAGTACATACAAGCCTATCGGTTCTGATGTTGACAGGACGGGTATGGAACCGGGGATCGATTGTGACAGTATTTTCAATTATTGTCTTCCGTTTGACATCAATACAAATTTAGGCGGACCTTTTGCTGTTGCATCAAAGTCAGCCTTCGGGGAAGAAAAAGACGGATATAATATCATTCCCCATTCATTATGGTTCGTATCTTACGGTGATCTTTCAGATGATGAAGCTATCGCCTCCGTTACAGCGTATCTGAATACAGTTGGTTCGGTTCAGTATGGTCAGACGCTTGGCACCATAGCCGAAGAAACAGAAAGACAGATAAACGATATATATTACCGTATGATGCCGATAATAATAACCGCAGCTATAATGGTTCTTTCGGGAATGATCGGTTCGACTGCGATAATGATGCTAAGACAAATAAAATCATTTGGCATTTTTCTCCTTTGCGGATGCCGGAAAAGAGACTGTCTTTATATCGCAAGTCTGGAAACGGGCATTATAATATCCATAGCTGCAATAGCCGCTTATGCAGGACTATTCATAATGAAAAAGCTGGGTTATGATTATTTGATAGGTCTTTCCTTCGGGGCAGACAATATAATACTTTCGGCAATAATGATCTTAATGCTGTTTGTACTGTCAATGATAATGCCTCTTGGAATGATAAGAAGCGTTTCGCCTTTTTCAATCATAAAGGAGAATTGATATGATAAAAATAAAAAACCTTACAAAAACCTATAACTACAAAAAGAGCAACGCATTCACCGCCCTGACTGATGTATCATTGACAGTAGAGGATGGAGAAATGCTTGCAATCATCGGTAAATCGGGCGCAGGGAAATCCACACTGCTGCACATCATCGGATGCATTGATACATTTGAAAAGGGTGAATATACCATTGATGACATCAGCGTACATAAACTTTCCGACAAGAAGCTTGCAAAGATACGAAATGAAAAAGTGGGTATTGTTATGCAGGATTTTGCCCTTGTTGAGGAATATACTGTTTTGGAAAACGTAAAGATACCTCTGTATTTTGCAAAGAAGAGAAAGGGCAGTCTTAATACGCTTGCTCTTTCTGCGCTGGAAAAGGTCGGTATCCGGGAACTGGCAAAGAAGCCTGTCAACAAGCTTTCCGGCGGTCAGAAACAGCGTGTGGCTATTGCAAGGGCTATTGTCAACGATCCGTCCTTTATTCTTGCTGACGAGCCGACGGGTGCATTGGATACCAAAACCTCTGCCGAAATTATGACACTTTTCAAGTCGCTCAATGACGAAGG
>DBWG01000033.1:0-932 GCA_002308635.1 Ruminococcaceae bacterium UBA1244
AGCTCAGTTGTTTCTTTTGTCAATGTTCCCAAAGCTTTTCACTCCTTTATTCTGTTTCTGTCAAGCAGTTTTATGATCCCCTGCACAGTATTATCCGGCAAAAATGCTTCTTTTGCAAAAACGCTAAAATCTGATATTGCTTGCTCCATTTTCTGGATCATTGCCCTGCATTTTGAAACCGGAATATCCATTGCTGCTGCACAGGCAATAATATCGTTTACGGTAATGTCTGTTCTTTTTCCGTTCACGCTCATCTGATGAGCCCTGAGCCATATATTATTCGGATTGTAGGATAGCGTCAAATCATAAGCCGGAGACAAAGACCATTCTCCCTTGCGGTTCATAAGAAAGGAAATATTTTTGACATGATCATCATTATTTAGTGTCAGGACATTGAATATCATTCTCAGGCATAGCTGCTCCATATCTTCGCTTGACAGACCTAACTTTCTTATGATACCGGCTGCCATCTCATAGCTGTATGCGGTAGGATCGTTGTAATCATAATGCGCTATTGCTCCGAGAGTCTGCATGTGAAACTTCTTTCCAGTTATCTCATTCCTGTCAAATCTCTTTGCCATAAAATGATACAGCCCGTTTTCTTCGTATAAACGGCATTTATTCATTTTTATTCCCGCAGCCTTAGCCATCAGATAATAGGCATACTCGATCCTGGTATAGACAGGAGGATCCTTGAGCTTATGATCTCCATTGCTTGAAACACCATCAAACTTAATGATCCAGTATCCGTAATCCTTTCCCGTTTCGACCTGTCCTGATCTGATATCATTTGTATTTTCATTCCACGCTATGATTGCTTTGGCTCTTGCTCCGCCGGCTGATGTTCCTATCTGAAGTATCTGGCTCATAGTCTGATCATCTGCTGAAATGTGTATATCCTCTCTTTTCGCAAGAACATCTGATGCAAGATT
>DBWG01000033.1:1107-4387 GCA_002308635.1 Ruminococcaceae bacterium UBA1244
GGCAATCCGTGAAAAGTTCTTTCCGGTAAGCCTGCAAAAGAATACTGACGCGGACTCAGCGGCATTACAATAGGAGAAAGCTCGATACTACTGCTGAGAAAATCTCTGTCATACATAAAAGTTGCCGCATTGCTGTCATCGGCTAATGCAACGGTTCCTACTTTTGTTCCCCATAGGATCACTTCTGCGATGGTCATTCCTCATCACCCCATTTCCATTTGCCGCTTTTCTGTTCTTTGTTTGTTTTTCTGCCGACACGCTGACGTTCCTTTCCGAGAGTCCTGTAATCCTCCGGGTTTATTGTAAGTTCGGGGAGCAGAAGATTGAAATTTTCTATAGCACCCAAAATACGCATTATGCGGATAAGATTTTCAAGTCTGATATCCCCGCCATTTTCTGCGACAGACAAGGTCCTTGTTGATATTCCGGCTTTGCGGGCAAATTCCTGTTGGGACATCTGCATATCCAATCTGTTTTTCTTGATCCTGTTTCCAAGCTCAGACATAATTGCAGTATTGCTGTTATCATGTGAGATTTTCACATCGTCACTTCCTTATATGAAGTATATTACATATAATATATCATATCCGGAGTTATTATGCAATATAAATCATATAAACGACAACAAATCAAAGCCGATCTGTACAGTCAGACACGTATCATAAGCAATGATCCCGACAACGTTACAGATACCCGACAGACCCGCAAGCCCGAATCAGAAATATTATTCGTAAACCAGAAACAGCCGCCCGGACTGACCCGGACGGCTTTCCTCATGCCCCGATATGTAATCTTTCCGCAATATCCCTTATTGCACTCACAAAACGATAGTCTTCTGTCAATGTTATCTGCGAGGGGTCGCCCTCTCTGATCCTGAGCGTCCTGCGAATCTCCTTTGGGATGACGACACGTCCAAGGTCGTCAATGCGTCTTACAATGCCTGTGGCTTTCATTTTTTTCTCTCCTTGTTTTATTGTTTTTCTTTAGTAGTTTTTGCGCTTTTCGGGAAAATATACTTGTAAAAAAACAATGTGCCATTAATCAGAAGTGAGCATTGCTGATTTTTTGTTATTCTCATTCAATGTAAACAGACATGAAGTGTTCATGCTCCATGTGTATAATGTACATATTTTTTATTTTCATAAAAAACAATCAGTAATATTGACATATACTTCACAACAGTGTATAACATTCCCAATAATCAATATTTTCTGCAAGGAGGATCAATAAATGAAAGGACGATTACTAAAGAAGCTGTGTGCGGTGTCGTTGTCGGCTTTGATGTTAGCCGGTACTGGCGCAGTTAATATCGTTCCGGCTGTCAGTCAGGGCTTGTCGGTCAGTGCGGCAGAAACCACAGCGAACAAGATTTTTTCGTATGAAGCCAACGAGGATGGCGGTATTACAATCACTAAGTATAGAGGTAGTGATGCACAAGTCGTTGTACCAGACACTATTGACGGCAAAAAGGTGACGAGTATCGGAGGTCATGCGTTTTACAACTGCGAAAGCCTGACCTCTGTCACGATTCCAGACAGCATGACGAGTATCGGAAGTTCTGCGTTTTCCGAATGCAAAAGCCTGACCTCTGTCACGATTCCAGACAGCGTGACGAGTATCGGAGATGAGGCGTTTGACGGTTGCACTATGACCATCAACGGCAAAGAGGGCAGCTATGCAGAAACCTACGCAAAGGAAAACTACATCCCGTTCAACGCCGTGAAGTTCTCTGTGTCCAACAAATCCACCCTTTCCGCCAACAGCATTGTACTTGGTAAAAGCGTAACCATTAACTGTGCCGCTAAAGGAGGAACCGCCCCCTATACCTACGCCGTTTACTACCGCAAGGCAGGCACTACCAAATGGACGACTGCACAAGGATATAAAACCAATGCGACAGTTAAAATTACCCTCAAAGCGGCTGTAAACTATGAGATAAGAGTGGCTGTAAAGGATGCAACCGGTAAAATCGTCCGTAAAGATATGATATTGGCTGTGAAGAAACCGTTTACCAATACGTCAAAACTGAACCTTGAAACCATTAAACTTGGTGAAAAGGTCAAGGTGCGCTGCTTTGCCGAAAACGGCGAAACGCCCTATACCTTCTCCGTACAGTACAAAAAATCCACTTCCGAAAAGTGGACTAATGTTGCCATTAACAGTACCAACAATATCTTTGTGCTGAAACCGGCTTCTGCTACCACTTATGATATCCGTGTAACGGCAAAATCCCCTGATGGCCAGGTTTCAAAGAAAAATCTTTCATTTACTGTTACCAAGCAATAATGCAGAACCGTTCCTGTTATTTATTTTTAAAATAAATATATCGTTTGATCAGAATCCGCCTGTCCTTCTCTTAAGAAAGACAGGCGGATTTCATCTTACTTTTGGTCTGCCTTTTTTGACTGTGTGAGCAGGCGGAAGATCATACAAAACGGTATTATGCCTGACATTACAGATACGGGCAAGATTTTTATATTTTTGGGGCAGTTCTGCTATTTCAGCTTTGCACTGATAACTCTGATATGCAGACCCAGGTGAAAGCTCAGGATAATGAAGCCCCAGTACGAAAAGGTCATGTGAATGGTTCGCAGCGTACTTGCTGCCCCTCTTATGGTTACCTCTTTCAGAATATGTTTTGACAAAAGCACTCCGCTCACGGGCTGCATTATCATAAATACTGTAAGTGACAGATTCACTGCCGTGTTCAGCACACGGACTGCATTATACTTTCCTTTGAAAAGAACCGTCCACCATTTACAGTTAAGTGCGTGATGAACGATAAAAATGACAAAAATGCAGGTGCCGATTATTTCGTGGTTATTCTCTCCGATCAGGGAATATGCCATCAGCATCGGCATCAGCGCTGCCATTAATGTGTCGATGATGAGCTTGAATATCTTCATAGGATCACTTATTACCGTCATTAAGTGTAATATAGTCCATGAAAGAATCCTCCTTTAACCAAGTTCTTTCTTTGCCCAGCCTGCAACTGTTCTTTCGGATTTTGCGGCATCTGCTCCGTGAACAGCAAGTCCGCTGCCTACCACTGCGCCCTTGCAGTACTTTTTAAGTGCAGCCGCTGAACCTGCCTGACCGCTGCCTTCGTGGGTCATTACCGGGAATACCTTCTTTCCGGTGAAATTTAGCTTTTCAAGCTGTGTAAAAACTGCCATGGGATATGTTCCCCACCAGCAGGGTCCGGCTACAACAATGTTGTCATACTGTGAAATGTCCGTAAGATACTTTTTCAGTTCAGGTCTTGCATTGCTGCGAAGCT
>DBWG01000033.1:4427-9728 GCA_002308635.1 Ruminococcaceae bacterium UBA1244
ACTTCAAACAGATCTCCGCCAACAGCTTTCTGAATGAACTCCGCAACGATCTCTGTATTGCCTTTTGAAATATTCTTGATACTCCCGTTCCAGTAGTTCTCGCCTTTTCTTGAATAATAGATGATAAGATTTTTTGACATTTTAATTCCTCCTTCAGTATGTTGATACCACGCTGCGTGTTATCCTCCAATCATAATTATGCCGGCTGAAGCGGACCGTAATAATAGCTTGCTGTTGCACCGCCGTCAGCGAGAAATGTCGAGCCTGTGATAAATGCTCCTGCATTACTTAGCAAAAGCTCTGCGATATTCGCCATTTCATCAGCTGTTCCGGGTCTTCCGGCAGGACAGACATTTCAGTTGTCAAGCCATCGCTTTCAGACGAGGGTGAGCCTCCGCAGAAATCAAAATCACAGGCCGCAATTCCATTTTCCGCAAATTTTTCAAGATTAAGCAGCTTATCATTATAACCGAATCCGTGGGAGAAAATGACAAGAGGACAATCTGTTTTGCCGTCCGGAAGAGCCAACCTTCCGACTATATCAAGACCATCTCTTTTGCAGGTAAACCTCTCAATACTCAATCAGACACCCCCTTGGATTTATTCTTCCTTTTTAATACCCAAGTTCCTTCAGTGCCTTGCCAACCAGTTCTTCACTAAAGGAAATGCTCCCGTCTGTATTCGTACCGATATAGCACTCGGCTGTGTCAAAAAAATCATATCCGAACTCATATGCTTTTCTGATCATGCTTATTGCTTCTCTGCTATCCATAGGTGCTCCGTAAGCGTGGGAAAAGCCCATACAGCCAAGTCCTACAGCATTTACTTTAAGATCACTGTTTCCGATCCTTCTTTTGTCTGACATAATGATTCTGCTCCGTTTCTATACACTATTCCATCTATACTATTATAAAAAACGCAGGGGAAATCATCAATTCGATTTTCTCTGCGTTTCGATAAGTTTTACTTATGGTTTCTTCAAGATTATGACAAAATATAAAGCGGCAGTTTATCTGTCCGTTATTTTGGAATACTGTGTTTCAGAAATTGTTCCGCCATCTGCTCAGGCGTTTCCTTTGCGCCGTTTTCCAGCCAGCAAATGGTCATATTATAGAGCGCTCCTGCGTAATAGTACAGACTGTAACGGTCGATAGACTGCATAGTCATATTTCCGAAGGAGAGTATCATGCTTTCTGTCATGATATCAAGTATATTTACCGACATACCCGAATGACGAAAGGACAGAATAAGCTCCTTCTGCCGCAGATAATAACTGAATGTGTAAGTCAGCATTTCCCCGCTGATAAAGCCCTTTTCTGCAGGAGGCGCACTTTTCCAGAAGTCCGCCCTGATACGGTCAACACCGTATTCTATCAGATCACCGATCGTGTTAAAATTGCGGTAAAAGGATGCCCTTGCCACACCAGCTTTGATAATCAGATCGGTTACGCTTATCTCTGACCATTCCTTTTCTTTTGTCAGTGATATCATAGCCTGCATCAGCCTGTCCTTCACCTGCTTTTCCCGTTTATCCATGATACATTTCCTTTCAATTTGTCTCTTATCTTTTATTGAAGCTACCTGTTAATTATGATACAATTTGTATCATAATAAATCAAGTGTTCTGGTATTTGAAAAACGGATAAAGGAGGGTCAGAATGAATAATACAGTTATTATCACAGGTGCTTCGGCAGGAATAGGAAAAGCCCTTGCATACGAATTTGCAAAGCACAATTACGATCTTCTGCTGGTCGCAAGAAGCGAAGATAAGCTAAAAAAACTTTGTACAGAATTAGGCGAGTCCTACGGGATAACAGCAAGGTTTCTTCCGCTTGACCTGCTTGCAGACGATGCTGCGGAAAAGCTACTGGGGTTTGTCAAAGACAACAACATAAATGCTTCATACCTTATAAACAATGCCGGAATGGGTGATGCCGGTCTGTTTGAAAAATCGGATATCCAAAAAGATGAAAATATCATACGGCTGAATGTGCTGACGCTGATGAGAATGAACCGTCTTTTTATCCCGTATCTTAAGGGAAACGGAGGAGGAACGATCGTCAATATAGCATCAACGCTCGCATTTGCACCAACAGCAGGCGAAGCAGTATATGCAGCTTCAAAGGCTTTTGTCCTCTCTTTCAGTCAGGCATTGTATGAAGAAACCAAAAAATCAAATGTATCTGTTTTAACCATCTGTCCGGGTGTTACGGATACTGACTTTTTCAAAAGTGCAGGCTTTGAGCTTGGGCAGTTCAAAGCGGCAACTCCAGATAGCTTCGCAGCGTTTGCATATCGTTCTATCGTAAAGAAAAAAGCTCTTTCGATTCACCGTATCTCAAACAAACTGACCGCACTGTTCTGCCGTCTTGCGACAAGAAAAACTGTGCGTAAAGTCTTTGCGGCTGCCTGCAAAACAGAATAAGACAAGGTATAGCCGTGCAGATCATTTTGTTGATATGCACGGATACCATTTTTACAAAGAAAACAGCCCCGCACGAGGCGAGGCCTGTCTGATCGTTTAATTTCCCGGCTTCGGCATTGATTTGTTTCCTTCCCTGCCGGCATTCATGGTTCCGAGTTTTTTTAGATCAACCGAAGAAACATCTACGAGCTTATTGCTGTCTTTCTGTTCTTCTGCAGTAGAGGGTATGCTTCCGTCAAGCTGTCCGAGAACGCTCTGAGCACGAAGCTCAACCAGTTTTTTTAATGCTTCGATGCCCTCAATATAAGCATCATATCCGTCAAATGAAGTGGTATCTTCTTTAACATAGCTGTCTATTACAGAAGTTATTTTATCAACCGTTTCTGCAAATCTTCCCGACTGAACATATTTTTCGGCGATCTCACGCAGATATTGATGATATTTTTCTCTGTATTCTTCTTTTTCAAGAAGCTTTGCAATGATGGGGCGTTCCTCTTCGCTGACTCCATTGAATACCGTGTCTATTGCATAATTTACTGCGGTATCCGCACTATCACACTGATATGTTCCAAATGATAGGTTATAATCCCACGGCAGCATCGAAAGCTGTCCGTCAAGCTCGGTAAGAATATAATTGTGGCAGTTGGATGAAAGATAGCTGTCTAAATTTACTAAAAATACATTGCATGCAGTATATCTGAGTATCTCATCGATATTTATGCTCTCTTCCAGCTTTTCGCCGCTGCTGATATTTTTGAGGGATGAAATAAGACGCTGTTTGTCTTCATCCTCGGTTTTTTTGATGCTGTTGTCAAAAATATTGCTGTAGCTTGCCGGGTCATCATCAATGTATGTCAGATCAACTCCGTCTCTGCCGCCGTCCATTCCGCCCGGCATTCCTCCGCCTCCGGGCATCTGAGGCATATTGGAATCATCACCGCCGGGAGGTGTCGGTCTGTCATTGTTTCCGTCCTGATCCGGCATCTGCGGAAACCCGCTTCTATCCGGCATTTGCGGAAAATCGGAGTTATCCCCGCCGGGAGGTGTCGGTCTGTCGTTGTTTCCGTCCTGATCCGGCATCTGCGGCATCTTGCCGCCGTCAGGCATTCCGTCCATATCCATCGATTCGGGCTTGTAGCCGTTTACATTGCTGTCGCTTCCATAGATACGATCAAGATAGCTGTCATCCGCATCCTCAACTGCAAGGAAAAGTCCGTAATGATCACCGTTGACGGTGATATTTGCAAATGTACACAGTGAGGACGGCACCTGCATATAACTCATCAGATCGTATGACATATATTCCTTCAGATAGGTGCTGTCAGCGTAAATGTTGTTGAGTGCGAGCTTATCCAGACCATAGCAGGTCTGATCTTCCGCATATTTCCCGAAATTGACTTTCAGGCTGTAACGGGTGCTTTCATCATTTAAAAGCTGCTGCAGAGATGTATTACCCTTTGTCTTTATGCCTACATTCTCCCATGTCACACCGTCAATGGTGATATCACACTCTATCCATGGCTTTTCACCGGCATTTTCTATCAGATTATTCCAGTTTTCTTCTTCGGTGGTAATGCTGATCTCTAAAATATCTTTGCCGAAAAGTTTCTCTGTATACTCAGAGCTTGTGCTTGTTGTCTTTGTTTCCTCAGAGCTTTCATCTTTGATTTTCCCGGTATCCGAAGTATCTTTTGAGCTTTCTGTTGATGAAGCCGCATCAGCACTGCTTATTCCGGAGTTTTCTGGCACAGCCGTATTGCATCCGGCAAAGGTCAGTACGAGGGCTGAACAAAGTATCGCTGCTATTTGTTTTTTCATATCTGTCACTCCATTTTTTTTCATTAGAGCTATAATACGCCAAAAATATAAAAACGTAATAAACTAAATGTAAAATTATAATAGACTGAAACTTTATGTTTTTTAAGCTTGCTATTATTATAAAACAAACTGTTCACAAACACAGTCTTTTTTATATTTTCACAATATTAAATAAGCCCAGCACAAGGCGAGGCTATAATGTCAAAATATTAAACTGATCTGAATAATTGCTGCTCCGGCGGTGTTTCCGGCTTTTTCTCTATCTCTTCTCTTGGAAACTCCGAAGATATTATATATTCTCTGCATTATTATCGTTATACCTGCGCACTATTGGTATTTGGCATACTTGTAAACCTGCGTATTATGGATTATTCGATCATAAAAAGAAAAAAGAAAATCTTACTGTAAATACACCTTTTCATGTAAAATTTTAATCTATCGTGTAATATTTTAAACTTTGTGTTAATCTTTAAAAAACATATTGATATTTTTAATCTTTTAGCATATAATTAAAATAGTCGGAGGTGGTATTTAAAATGTTTGAGCAAGATTTAAAAGAATTGATAGATAAAGTTAAAAAAGCAAAAGCTGAATTTTAAAATGTCGAACTGAAAAAGTGCAAGGACGGTGTTACCGAAAGGCTTTTCGATACACTTTCGAGCTTTTCCAATCAGGATGACGGAGGTGTAATAATCTTCGGGATAGATGAAAGCAGCAATTACGAAATAACAGGTATTGACGATGTGCAGCTACTGCAGAAAAAAGTAATGGAGCAATGTCAGCAGATGGAACCGGCTGTCAGGGCTGTTTTTACCGTTACAGAAACAGACGGAAAAAATATCGTTGCCGCCGAGATACCTCCGGTAGATATTACCGAAAGACCTTGCTTCTATAAAGGCAAGGGAAGAATAAAAGGCTCCTACGTTCGAGTTGGCGATGCCGATATACCTATGAACGAATATGAGGTTTACAGCTACGAGGCTTACAGAAAAAAGTATCAAGACGAAATACGGGAAGTCGAAAGGGCTGAAATGAGCTCCCTTGATGAAAACAAGTT
>DBWG01000033.1:9838-9987 GCA_002308635.1 Ruminococcaceae bacterium UBA1244
GCCGAGCTGCTTTTAGGCTCCTATCCGCAGGCATATTTTATGCAGCTCGGAATAATTGCCGTGTCTGTGCCTGGAACGGAGATAGGCGAAACAGATATTGACGGCTCCCGATTTATTGACAATCAGCGTATTGAGGGAACTATCCCCGA
>DBWG01000127.1 GCA_002308635.1 Ruminococcaceae bacterium UBA1244
CAGCCTTTTATTGAGGATTAGTATTATACAACAATACTCTTTATAGTCAGGAAGAGTTAAATAACGCAATCTCCATTGAAAATAAAATGAAAAATGGAGATGTCATCGCAGAGGATGAAAAAGTATTCTATTCAAGAATTCTCCAGTTGTATAATCAAACCATGCTTGAACAAAATATAGCATTCAATCTTCTTTATAAGTGTGACGATGATGTTACTTGTTTGTCATATTTATATTGGTTTGATATACGTTCGTTTATTCCTGAACAAGCTATAGGACAGGCTTTAGAAATGATGAAACAATTATCTCCTACTGATTATGATAAGCTGCCTAAATCGTTCCCGAATATTGACTTTATGTTGGTTACACACAAACAAATTGTGGAACAGAAGCTGATGAAATATAGTAATTATTCCTCTATTGAAACTAAGAATATAAAGCTTTTTGAAGCTCAAGAACGTGTGCTGCGTAAGTTTGTATGGTCAATGGTCTATCACAACCATATGTGCGATAAGTATAATAAGCCTGAGCATTATATCAATACACAGGGCAATTGTGAACGTAGACACATGAAACTTGTTATTCACGTTATCAACAAAGAAGGAAAAATTATAAACCCATAAGAAAAACCGCTGAGAGAACAATTGCCCTCAGCGGTTTTTTTACCTATATCTTATTGTTATTCTCCAACAGTTCCTGCACATTCACATGAGTATATACTATCTCCGTCAGTGACATTGTACCAGAATGACCGCTAATCTTCTTTATAATGCTTGGTGATACTTTTTCTCTGACAGTAATAGAATACAGTTGTGACGGGTATCATTTGGCTTGTGTACTGTATCTATAAGTTCCATCAGCGGCGCGCATATAAATCGAAATAATTTGTATAAGTGAATTTCTTTCTGTTACCATCAAAGAAGAAATTCACTTTTTCTTTGGTCTGCCTCTTTTTCGCAGCAAGCCGAGCTGAATAAGTATGTCATCATATATTTTTTTTACACAGCTTTTTTGTTCTTTGATGTATTTTTTCTATTTCTGGAGGTAAGGGCTTTAATGTGTCTCTGTAATCTATAATCGTATCCTTAACATTTTCTTTGTATGGCTCAGCTTTCTCCTTAAACGATTCAATAATTTCTTTATCAATATTCATTCTTTTTAATTCATGAGCCTTTTCAGTGCAATAATGAAAGAATCCGTCAATAGTTTTGCTGTAAGGGCTGTTTTGTCTTTGGGCTTTTTTTAATCTCTCGGCTGGTTTTATTTAGCCCCACCATTTGCGATCCAAATCAAAAGTTCTATAAATATTTCTCTGCTGCTTTTCCCTCTATTCCGCAAAGAATGTCATGATCCATACATTTTTTGACATCATTCAACAGATCATTCAATTCTGATGAAACAGAGTTCAGTTTCAATAATCTGATCAATAATTGCAAATATTTCTGATCAAAGACGCAGGATGTTTTTCTTTGATCTGCTGATAAAACTCATATTATCACCCGGTATATTCCCCCTGAAAATACAAATACTACCCTTGAATAAACTTTGTATCAAAGGAGAAATAAACCATGCGCGCAACTGGAATAGTGAGAAGGATAGACGACCTCGGCAGGGTCGTCATACCAAAGGAAATTCGCCGCACACTCAGGATAAGAGAGGGCGGATAACATTGACACAAGACTACCGTTTTGTGAACGCTATGAAGGAGATTGCGGAGAGGTTACATATCGGGAAATGAGAGAAGCCGCTCGGATGATGAGTCCGGGCGGCTTTGATCATCTGATATTGTGACCGGGGTCTATACTACCCCGAACATCTCTGACAGATCAATGTCCGAAAGTATCCTTTTGCTGGGTCTGTCAAAATTCGCCAGCATCTTTTCCGTTCTGTTTGCAATTACAACATCTACAAAGCGGTCGGTGTTTATCCCTCTCAGGGTGAAAAACAGAAGCGGATCCTCGTCCAGCCTTGCGCCTACTCCGTAAAGTGTTGCTGCAACGTGCTTGCACATCAGCGCCCAGTCCGGACAGCTGCAATTAAATGATATTTCCTTCGGCTGCGGGAAAATTCCTCCCTCGTCAATGAATATCGACTTTAGTTCCTCGGGAAAATCTCCGCTGACAAGCTTATTAAGGTTTTCGACCTTTTTGCCGCATTTATCGGTAATAGTCTGTATCTGCTGCTCTGAAAGCGGGCTTATGCGTATTTCGACCTTATATGGGGTTCTTCGTGTACCCTGTACACGGGCGAGGATTTTGCCCTGTTTTATTTCAAGATCAACGACAGAGCCTGTTTTGACATAACGCTTTCCTCTCGGCAGTCTGTTATCATAATCTGCATATCGTTCAAGGTTGCTGCACCAGGCATTTCCCCACCAGCTTTTGGTAATGTTTCGTCCGCTTATAATAACGGGATGAAGCTCCTTGCCTTTTTTGGCAGCCTTCCTTTCAGTTGCCCTTGCATTGCTTTTCAGCTCCTCGTCCGTAGGCTGGGGGAAATTCATCTCATCCCAATAACGCTTTGACATTCATTACACCTCCAATCTGAGCATTGACAGAAGCTCGTCATTGCTCATTTCGGTTATCCAGCTCTCTCCTCCTGAGCCGATGACATTTTCCGCAAGCTCTTTTTTGGAATTGATAAGCGCATCTATCTTTTCTTCAACCGTTCCCTGACAAATGAATTTATGCACCATGACATTCTTGTCCTGACCTATGCGGAATGCGCGGTCGGTAGCCTGATTCTCCACCGACGGATTCCACCAACGGTCAAAATGTATGACATGATTTGCCTTAGTAAGGTTCAGTCC
The DNA here is from genome assembly GCA_002308635.1 of Ruminococcaceae bacterium UBA1244. Classification (GTDB taxonomy): domain Bacteria; phylum Bacillota; class Clostridia; order Oscillospirales; family Acutalibacteraceae; genus UBA1213. Next base: position 2,810 of record DBWG01000127.1, read on the forward strand.
GGTTCCTCCTGCGCGGACTGACAAAACCATATAGGGCATATATTCCTCGCTTTGAAAACGGCTGACCAGCTCCGAGCGTTCGTTTATACTGACGCCGCCGTGTATGACTCCGCCCTTGCAATGGAATATCTCCGAAAGGAATTTATCGAGATGCCTTGTCATTTCCTTGAATTGAGTAAAGACCAGCACCCGTTCGCGTTTTTCATATATCGTCTGACATATTTCTCTGAGCATTTCAAATTTGCCGCTCTGCGACGGATCAAATTCATCCTGTCCGAGATACTGATCGGGATGGTTGCATATCTGCTTAAGGTGCAGAATAAGCGCAAGTATAATTCCCTTTCGCTGTATGCCTGAGCTTTCCTCAAGAGAATTTTCGGTTTCTGCCAAAAGCTTTCTGTACAGTACAGCCTGTTTCTTTGAAAGCTCGATATAATCCGCCTGTTCCATTTTTTCGGGAAGATCGGAAATGATCTTTTTATCTGTCTTTACTCTGCGCAGCATGAAGGGCGCGATCATATTTTTAAGCTTGGAATACCCCTCAGGATGCTCCTGAAGACTGCGGCAGAAGATGCGAAATTCATCCGCGCTGCCAAGAAGCCCTTTGTCGAGAAAATCAAAAACAGACCACAGATTGAAAAGCTCGTTTTCGATAGGTGTACCTGTCAGAGCTATTTTCATCCTGCTTTTCAGCTTTTTTATCTGCTTTGTCTGTTTTGTAGCAGGGTTTTTGATCGCCTGAGCCTCATCGAGAATAACACAGTCCCATTCTCTGTCGTAAAGGCTTTCTATCGAACAAGCCATGCGGTATGTCGTGATAGTCAGAAAGCCTGATGAAGCTTTGAAAATATCAGAGAGATCATTTGCGTGTTTTCCATAGAGAATATCAACTGTCATGTCGGGCGTGAATTTGGCGCTCTCCTTTTTCCAGTTCCCCAAAAGCGATGCAGGAACAATAAGCAGCACCTTTGCATTGGGCTTTTCCGTCCGAAGGTTTTCTAAAAATGCGAGTATCTGCACTGTCTTTCCAAGTCCCATATCATCCGCAAGGCAGGCACCAAAGCCTATCCTGTTCATTTGCAGCAGCCAATTTCTTCCGTTTTGTTGATAAGGACGCAGTTCTCCGCAGAAGGTTTCCGGAAGCGGCGCATTTTTTATCTTTTTTGGATCTCTCAGGACTTTCAGAAAATCCATCAGCCATTTTCCGTTTGTGATCACAACTCCGTTATCGGATTTTTCATCCGGTGTACGCAGTATATCCGCGCGAAGTGCATCAAGAAAGGTTATCTCGTTTTCCTGTTTTTTCAGCTCTGCAAGCAATGCGTTGAGCTGCGCATGATTGACCTCGATCCATCTGCCCTTGATAAATGACAGACCCTCCGTCTGGCTGAGAAGCTCCTTTATTTCAGCCTCAGTCAGAGGTATACCGCCGACAGTAAGACTCGGCGTCATGCTAAGTATTGAATCAAGCCCCATAAGCTTCGGCTTTTCGTCACCGACTGTGACGGAAACGGCAACGCTGCTGTATCTCTTTTTCCACCAGTTTGGTATGCGGCAGCGGATACCGACATCCTCCAGAGTGGGAATATCCTTAAGCAGACTGTATGCTTCCTCCGCCGTTAAACCGAGCGGATGAAAAAGCTCGCCGCTGTCCATTAGTTTTCCGATGACCTCGGATACCTCTGCCGCCTTGTTAAGGCAGGATAGCAGATCAAGTATTTTTGCTTTCTCGCCCTTGTATTCAGTAAGCGCATATTGCAGCGGAACGTGGCGGACAGAACCGTTATTTGTTTTTGTTGCATAGGTTGCAAGAAATGCAAACGGGTAATCTCCCTGTTTATTTTCTACCAGATGAAAGAACACTCTTTCGGGGACATGGAGCTTTGAGTTCTTTTCGGCAAAATAAAGAGATACCTTCCCGGGATATGTCTTTATTTCTTTTTTGAATATATCCAGAAAGCGTTTGTACTGACGCTTTATCCATGTCTTAGTTACATATTCCGCGCCGATAACAAAGGGAACGCTGTTAAGGAACAGCTCTGTTGTTTCTTCATCGGGTGTTAGTACGGTTTTTTCGCGGCTCAGCTCTATGCCGGGTGTTGCAGCAAGCTGTTCCGAAAATAGTTCCGCAATACGGTATATGTAATTTCCGGCCGCATCAAAATAATCGGGTTTTTCCGAAAAAGCGAGCCTGTAAAAGGTCTGATAAGGAGCTTTTACAAACTTGCCGGTATTTTCATTGTTTGTATTCTGTGCCGCTATATCGACACGGAAAGAATCGTTTGTAAATACAAAGAATATCTTATCCATTCTGGTGTCCTTTTCTTATTAATCATTTTTATCCGGGAAATGGTCGGGATGATTTTTAATAATGAAGCCTATTCTTTCCCGAAACTCGTCGCTGAATCCGTCGAGATCGTCTGTTGTTATCACACCGTCCATTAACAGTCCCAAAATATTATCCACCATTTTGGAGCGGGAATTTCTTACTATTACACCCGTTGAGCGTTTATCTTTCTTGATCCTGTCGTGCAGCTCCCAGAAGCGGTCAGAGGCATTTCTGTCTGTGGAAAGTATTTCAATATATTCTTTGCAAAGCTTTTCTATGTATGCCTCCTGCCAATCGGCTATCCTGCTTCTGTAAAGCTTCCAGTCTTTTTCTGAAAAATATGAATTCTCCATTTTTCCTCCTGATATATCACAAGGGATTTCAAATATCTCCTTAGTGGTATTGCTGTACTGTTATTATAAATGCTAAACTGAAAAAGTACA
>DBWG01000017.1 GCA_002308635.1 Ruminococcaceae bacterium UBA1244
AGCTCACGGAGCATATTGACCTCTGCGCCGCTGTTGATATAGACCCTGAAGCCGTTTTCGGTAAGATACTTGACAAGTGAGACCATGGGTTTGTAGTAGCCGTCGGCATAAGTCATGTTCTCAAAGCCGTTAACAGGCTCAGCCATGAACTTGCGGACATACGCACGATAATCTTCAACCGTCATGCCCTTGAAGGCTTCTGCGATAATGTCACCTGATGAACGGGGAGCCTTCGGTTTTTCACCGCCATTGATAAGATACTCTTCTAACGCTTTGCAGTAAGCCACGTCCTCCTCGTTGCCCTTGTAGGCTTCGTCCTTGGTCAGACGGTAGATCATCAGACACTGGTCAACATAGGTCGGGAACAGCTCACCGTACAGGGTACCGTCGGAATCAAACACAGCGATCCTCTTTTCGGCAGGAACGAACTTGTCGGACTTTTCATTCGTTACTTCCTCCACAAAAGCCATGATGGACTTCATCGCCGGAGAATCCTCGTTCCAGTTTTCAATCGAAGTAACTTTTTCCGGCTGCGAAGATTGCTGATCGCTGCTCTCGGACGTTGTTGAAGCAACAGATGTCTCGCTTGCTGTGCTGCTTTGTCCGCTTGTTGTGCTGCACGCTGCTGCGGAAAGCATCAGGGCTGCCGCCATAATGATCGCTGTCAATCTTTTTTTCATGTTGTTTTCCTCCTGATATTATCTTGTTTTAATGAGTTGTTTTTTCAAACAAGTCAAAGCATCCTGCAAATCTTACCCCGTTGTGAGCGGTAATTTTTTCGATCATATCATTGCCGATATTTTTGGCTTCCGTTTCAATTACATAATTGTATGAACCGAGCTTTGTACCATCAGGACGATCATGGAGCGTAACCGTTTCAAAGCCTGCGTTATGGGCGTCAACGATAATATCATCTATCTCGCTTGCTTCGCAGTTTGCGATAAATACAGCACGCTTTCCGCTCTCGTTCTTTGTCTTGGATAGAACATAGAATCTTGTTTTGTTGGCATCGCTGATCTGTACGTTTTCGGCAAGAACGGTCAATCCGTAAAGAGGAGCGGCTCCGGGTGCAGCGACTGCCGCTATCGTTTTGTCCTTGCTCTCTGCTACAAAGCTTGCCGCCGCAGCCGTGCTGTCCATTTCTTTTTCTTCGGCATCGGGGAGATTTTCCGAGCGCCATGTCCTGCTTTGGGCAAGTCCCTGTGCATGGGAGCAAACGGTCTTTATATCGCTCAGTGATGCGCCTTCAATACCCATAAGCGTCTGATTGATAGGGATGATAACTTCACCAACAACATAAACATCCGTCTCTCTGATCAGCGCATCCACATAGTTTGTTACAGCACCGCCGATCGTATTTTCCTGCGGGATAACCGCATAATCCGCCCGACCGCTTTTGACCTCTTCGATTGCATCATCTACCGTTTTCTGAGGAACAAAGCTGTTCGTGTCCTTGAAGAAATATTTTGCAGCCTCTTCGGTATAGGTTCCTTCAGGACCGAGATAGCTGACAACAGCATCGTCTGCTATTTCCGGAGAGGTGCTGCTATCTGTTTTTGTTTCATTTGACTTCGTTTCGGTTTCAACCTTTTTGATAGCATCGTCAACATTTTTCGCAAGTTCCATGTTCTGGAAATCGGTATTATCAGAAAGCTTCATATCAAAGCTTGGTGTAATATCCAGCTCAGCTTTTGCATTTTTGAAGCTAAGCTCTAAAATATGACCGCCCTTTGTCCTGTCATCAGAAATGAAATGGAAATGCCATCCTACCGCATTCAGTCCTCCCATATAATCCGGGCAGTACAAGCCTACGACAGTACCGGCGATGTTCTCATAGCAGAACTCTCTCTGGTCTGTTTCAAGAGCCTTATCAAGTGATCTGTACGGCTTCTCCTGTTTCAGTTCGCTGCGAACAAGCATTTTTTCAAATGTTCCGCTTACCTTGACCATATAGAACATATTCCTGCCTTTTTCATTGACCGTCTTATCAAGTGCTGACTTGAAAGACGCCATATCGCTGATGTCCGTCATATCGGCGGCAATATCACCGTCAAAAAAGGTGACATTGGAGAAGGGAACAGTTTCGTCATCGGCTGCTTTCTGTACAGTTCCGTCACCGAGAGCCTGATAGACTTTGCCGTCAATAACGATCATTTCACCGTTTACGCCCTCGAATGTGCCGATACCCGTGTCACCGTGTTCCTTAAGCTCGCTGACCTTGATAATGCCGTCATAGTAGCCTTGTGTAAGGGACTGCAAAAGTGCCACCTGATAAATGGTTTCCTTGTCCTGTGATGCTGCGGCGGTGCTTGTATCTGCTGTTTTCCCGTCATTCCGGGAGCTTTGTACATTCTGTCCGCTGCATGCGGTAAGCAATAACAGCATTGATGCGATCAAAACAGCTATCCGTTTTGTTGCTTTTTTTGACATTGTTTGATTCTCCTTCCTATTGTCTGAAATCCAATATTGCTTGACCGGAGCAGAAAATGCTGTGCTTTACTTTTTCCAAGCCATATTCTGACTCCGACATTGATTATAGAGAGAACGTTTTTGCTTTGTCAATTTATCGCCTCCCGAATATGATTATAGCAGATTTCTGCAAAAAAGAAAAGCCGTTTTATCGCAAAGAAAAACGGCTTAGGGTATAGAAGACCCAAAAAACTGGTTCATCTTTTTTCGGGCTGAGCTACTTTAATCTTGGCGTCAGAAGGCTGATAGAGGACGGATAGCGGCGCATTGCTGCGGAACATATCCTTGTGTCCCTTGTTCATTCTGACGCACTGCATACAGTAAACCGCACGTCCCAGATTAAGACAATCGGCACATGACTTTTGTTCTTCCATTTACTTTCACCTCGCAGTTGCACGAAAACGATGACCTATGTCATCATTTTTATGTTTATACCTGATTCTTGACAATAAAAAAGACCATTTCCTCATCGAAAACAGTCATCGACAAAAAAATATTGACTTTTCAAAAAATGTATTGTATCATTGAAATGTTAAAGTCTGAAAAAGTATCGAAGCCGGTTTGTCACTTCCAATAACAACCCGGCTAAACATCAATCATGAGTTACGAGCTCAGGAGAGACATTTGATACAATTCAAGGTATATTATACCTTTGATTGCAATAATAGTCAAGAGTCGATTCATGTTTTGATGTGAATTCGACTATTTTTTTGACCTAAACAGTAATGTTGCAATAGTTTTGTTGCAATGTTAATGTACCTTGAAAACCAAACATAGCCAGTATGGATCAGTAGGACAAGAACCCCGTTACTATGATCGTCTGATAGCAACAGCCTTGTTTTCTGCGAGGGTACGAACGGTGTCGGCGTGAGAGTGACAGTCTCGCATCACACGCGAGAATATTTCCGACGGTAAGGGAGTTGCCAAGAATCCATACAAGTCGTTAAGAACGACTCTTCACATACCCCAATGTGCTTATTAGTTTTAAGATACATCAATAAAAGGTTTTCCCTCTGTGCCATCAGGGGGATTGCCTTTAAGTAATATCATAGGGTTTCTCTATGGTATTACTTAAAGGCAAAGAGCGATAAACTCTTTACCTTTAATCAAGTGTGGTTGCGGAGGCAGGATTTGAACCTACGACCTTCGGGTTATGAGCCCGACGAGCTACCATGCTGCTCCACTCCGCGATATATGATATTTTCGACTACTCGATTATTATATCACTACATCAAACTTATGTCAAGCATAATTTTAATATTTTACAAATAAAAGTTACGACAATATCCCGCAAAAAAATACATACAAAAAGCGGAAACAAAAACATCAGTACAGAAACAGTCCATCAGATTTGCTTCCGCTTCTGAAATTCAGTATGTATGGTCACAGATCTCCTTTATTTTTTGCTGGAGCTTCAGAAAGTCTTCAAAGGCAGCCGGCTTGTTGTTCGGATTTCTGAGCAGGGCCGCAGGATGGAGAATCGGCATCATCAGTATCCCGTTTTTTTCAAAAAACATTCCATGCTCCTTCATGATCTTTATGTCGGGTTTTATTATTTTTGCGGCAGCGATCCTTCCGAGACACACAATGATCTTCGGGCGAAGTATCGCAAACTGTTTTCTGAGCCAATTTATGCACTGTTCCTGTTCATCCGGAAGAGGGTCACGGTTTTGCGGAGGACGGCATTTGACGATATTTGCAATATAGATGTTTTTATGCCTGTCAAGATCAACCGCCGCAAGCATTTTGTCAAGGAGCTGTCCGCCTCTGCCGACAAACGGCTCACCCTGAAGATCCTCGTTTTCGCCCGGTCCTTCTCCGATAAACATTACCTCTGCATTATCAACTCCGACTCCAAAAACAACATTTGTCCTTGTCTTGCACAGGCCGCATTTTTCACACAAAAGACACTCCTTTTTCAGGCTTTCAAATTCTTCGCTTTTTTCTGCCATATTATCAACTCCGGTTTTTTATGATCGTCATTTTGATTGTATCACACCTGAAAGCCCAAAACAAGTACATACGAGAATATTTGTACATAGATCCCGCTGTGTAATACGGTATTGTAACTACATTTAGTACAAATATATGCTCTAAATTTTTGCATTATTCCATTTGTGTTTTTTTTTAAAATCAGGTAAAATAATAGTGGAAAGCTGTCGGTTCTGATATTCCCGGCAGCTTTGTAAAAATACTTGATCCGGTCCGCAAAAACAGGACCGCAGAAATATGGGAGTGGTTTTTTTAAATGAAAAAACTTTTTTCATTATTATTGACCGCAGCAGTGATAATGGTCTGCTTTTTCATCTTTCCTGCGGAGGTCTCCGCAACGGAATTTGAAATTGATTTTGAAACGCACTGTACTGCGCTTTATCTTGAAAACATGGACACCGAAACGGTCGTCTATCAGAAAAATGCCGATGAACGCAGATTTCCGGCATCCACAACAAAGATCATGACATATATCATTACCGCAGAAAATGTCGAGGACATCAGAGATACAAACGTCAAGGTCAAAAGCAGCATCATACACATGCTCGACGGAACAGGAAGCTCTACATCCGGAATAGAATCCGGAGAGACTCTTTCGGTCTATCAGCTCCTTCACTGCCTTATGATACCTTCGGGAAACGATGCCGCACTTGTGCTGGCGGATTTTGTCGGTGAAGGCGACATAAGCAAATTTGTTGAAATGATGAACGAAAAGGCAAAGGCACTCGGATGCACACACACACACTTTGAAAATCCTCACGGTCTTAACGACCCGAACCACTACACGACCGTGAGCGATATGGCAAAGATCACAAAGTATGCCCTCTCTCTTCCGGACTTTCTTGATATCTGCGACCAGTCAACATCCGATATCCTCGGAGAGGACCGTTATCTCGTCACAACTAACTCAATGATAGACCGTCACAGAGGCGGTGATCTCTATTACAAATATGCCAAAGGCATAAAAACAGGTTCTACCGGAAACGACTCCGGTTATTGTCTCGTTTCAACTGCTTCAAAGGGCGGATATACATATCTCTGTGTGGCTTACGGCGCTCCCTATGAGGACGAAAACGGAATACAATATGAAAACGGTGCGATCATTGACTCGATAAACCTCTATGACTGGGCTTTTTACAATCTTAGCATAAAATCAGTCCTCAACAAAAACGATCTTGTCAAGGAGATAGGTCTGAGATTTGCATGGAACAAGGACACCATCCAGCTTTCTCCTGAAGACAGCTACTCCACTATCCTTCCGGATGACGTTTCTGTTTCGAGCATAACGAGAACATATAATGTTCCGGAAAGCATCGACACTCCGGTAAAGGCAGGCGATGTCATCGGCACAATGACACTGAGCTATGAGGATCAGGAGCTGTGTACCATAAACCTTGTTGCCACCGAGACAGTCGACCGCAGCGAGCTGCTTACTTCTATAGATGCCATAAAAAATGTCGTGACATCCAAATGGTTCATTATATCAATATGCGTTATCGGTCTGCTTATTTTCATATATCTTATTATAGTGATCGTCTATAACCGCAAGAGAAAAAGACAGCGTCCTGTCAAAAAATACAGAAAGTTTTGATCTGTCCTGTTTCCTTGAAATTTTTCAATGATAATTACATATAATATTTACATAATATTAACACCGTATTTCTGAAATCTCCAAAAAATGGGATATAATTATATCAAGAAATATTCTGAAAGGACGGTGATGATAATGGGCAGAACATCAAACAAAGATGCCAGAAGTTCTTTTGAGGATTCCTTCAAAAGGGCTACCAGCCCCATGATGACGCTTTTACTTCTTAATGAGCGTCCGATGTATGTATACAGTCTTTCGCAGGAACTGGAAAAAAGAAGCAACAGCAACTACAAAATGAATTTTCTTTATCCCGTTCTTTATCGTCTCCAGGAGCAAGGCTATGTGACCGAATATTCGCAGGAGATCACAGAAAGCCACAGAACAAGGAACTACTATGCGATCACTGAAGAGGGAAAGGAATATCTGAGATTTATGCTCAGCAAATACCGTGAGCTTCTCGAAGCAGTGGACACTGTTATAGAAAACGGTCTCCCCGCAGAAAATCTCTGAAACAGCATCAGCCCTGACCGGAAATTTTGCCGGTCAGGGCTGATTTTTTCGTTTCTTATTGGAATTTGTATATCTCGGCAGCCTTGTAGAGAACATGGCTCGCTGCAGGGATGGCAACCGCCTGTGCGCTGTTGCCGTATTCTATTATTACCGCAAACGCAAGCGGACATTCCGCATCCTTGCAGAAGCCGGTCAGCCATGCGTGAGCCGTTCCGTCATCACTGACCTCTGCTGTGCCGGTCTTTGCACATACGTCAAGATAACTGCACAGATAGTCCTTTCCATAGCTGACCGCCGCAGTATAGTCCATCATCTCATAGAGCTTGTCGGCTGTTTCCCTGTTCATCATCGGCGAGGCAAGTGTGGTCTTGTTTTTTGCAGCACCGTCAACGCTCTCGATATAATACGGCATTACCGGAGTACCGCCGTTTGCTATCGCCGCACTTCTCATTGCCATATTGACGGGAGTTTCAAGAATGGTGTGCTGTCCCACTCCCGACCATGCAAGCTCATAGTCCGATGCGTCAGTTACGTCATACACGCTGTCTGCGCTGATGACACCGTCAAATTCAACGTTGCTGTTGAAACCCATCTTTTCGGCATAAGCGGTCATTCTTTCCTTTCCGAGAGCCTTTGCACACTTTGCAAAATATATGTTGCACGAATTTGCAAGAGCCTCTTTCATCGTCTGCTTTCCATGAGCCTTTTTTCCAAAGCAGGAGACCGTCTTTTCGCCGTCTATCTCTTCTGTTCCCTGACAGTCAAAAACGCTTTTTTCAATGCCGGATATCTCGTTCAGTGAAGCGTTTGCCGTCACAAGCTTGAATGTCGAACCGGGCGGATATGCAGACGAAACTGCACGGTTGATGTATGCGCCGCTGTAGTCAGGATTTGTCTCTATGTCCTCCGGCACGTTCATGGGATCGTAAGACGGTGTACTCACCATACAGACTATCTCTCCGGTCTGGTAGTTGTAGAAGAACATTGCGCCTCTGTTTACTCCCAAAGCCTCAAGAGCCGCCTTCTGGAGACGGCTGTCTATCGTCAGGGTGTAGTCCACTCCATAAGAAGTGATATCCTCCTTATTTTTGAGCGCCTCCGGAAGTCCTGTGCCGAAAATAAAGCTGCCGTTAAATTCATATTTCGTCATCTGTGAACGCCAGACCGTCTGGAGAGCTGTGCCGATATTTACGGAATCGTCACCGACAACATGAAGGCAGGCTCTGCGAACGTCTTCATCTTCATTATAGATACGCTTGCCGCCCACAGACTGAGCAAGAACCACGCCGTTTCTGTCGATGACCTTTCCGGCATAGTCAAGGCTTCCGCTTTCGGGAACAAATGTACTCATAGGCTCAGCCACCCATTCCGCAGCATGGAACACAAGATTTACAGTGTGATATGCAAGTCCGGCAAAAAATGCCATTGTCAATATGAAGATCAGAAATGATCTTGAACCTATCTTTCTCAATCCGTTTCACCTCTTTTTATGCTCCTGTTGAATATACGTAACATTTCAGAAGCTTCCCTTTATACTGCCCTTTTGTGAGTATGTCCTCTCGTCTGCGGCTTTTATAAATGATAAAAGTCCCCAGCAGGCGATCATGCTTGTTCCTCCGTAGCTTACAAAAGGAAGTGTAACGCCCGTCAGCGGAAGTATATCAACAACACCGAAAATATTCAGCGCCGCCTGAAATACGAGCATTCCTCCCGTTGTACACGCCGCTATCGAATAGAACGCCGAGCGGCTGGTGGTCGTGACGGCTTTTGAATAGATCATAAATCCGCCGATAACAACTCCGAGCAGAAGTGCGGCTATCAGACCGATCTCCTCGCTGGCAAGACCAAAAACAAGATCGCTTTCGGATGCAAAAACATACTGAAGATCACCCTTTGAAAGTCCGAGCCCGAAAAGTCCGCCCGCAGCGCTGCTTATAAAGGTCTTTACCTGCTGATAGCCTGCCGTATCAGCATACTGCCAGACGTGTCCCCATGCCTGGAACCTTTCGGCAATATACGGTTTTACCGTCAGTATCAGCATTACGCCTATTATAGCGGCTGCAACTGCAAGTATTATCGTTTTAAAATCGCCCGAACGCATAAACGAGATTATAAGGAACGTTACAAAGAATATCAGGGCTGTTCCAAAATCGCTCATAAGGAAGAATATCCCGACACACGCTCCCGTAAAAAGAATGAACCCGAAAAGGTTTTTCTTTGTCTGTAACTGGTCAAGCGTCGATGCGCCGACAAATATGAGTGCTATCTTTGCAAACTCTGAGGGCTGTACAGAAACAGGTCCAAGGAATATCCAGTTTTTTGCGCCGTTTACTGTCCTTCCCAGAACAAGAGTTGCAAGCAGCATACCAATGGCGGAAATGTATATTATTATCCTCCACTTCATTACCCTGTCAGGGACCTCCACGAACCAGATCATAAAGCAGAAAAACACTATGCCGATCACGAGAGATATGAGCTGTGTATATGCCTGTTTCGGGTCGTGTACGGCACAAAGAACTACCCCCACTCCCGACAGCAGCATCGCAAGTGATTCAAGCTCAAAGTTCCTTCTCTGGAACAGCTTGACGGAAAGACCATAAAACACCCACATTATTGCGCAGAATATTGCCGCATGAGGAACAGCCGCAAAACTGCCTGTATTTAAAAGCCCCTCAAGGGACAAAATACCGATAAGTACAGTTATCAGCGTAAGAAGTATGCCGCATGGAACAGTTTTGCGCACCTTGGCAGGCTTTATTTTTTTTCTTACCGACGCTTCTGTCGGGTCGTCCGCCCTGTGAAGAGTCAGGACGGTCGTACCGAGTGTTATCTTATCGCCGACATAGACCTGAACTCTGCCGGATGTTTTCTGATCGTTGACATAAACGCCCGCCTTTGAACCGGTATCCGTAATGAACCAGCCTGCCTCACGCCGCAGAAGGACCGCATGGTCTCTCGAAACTGTCGGGTCTGCGATCTTTATGTCCGAACCGCGGCTGCGGCCGAGAGAATTTTCCCAGTACAGAACGGGATATCTTACCTTTTTTCTTTCATCGTCAAGGGCGATCAGTGCATGCTTGTCCCTTTGTCCCAGACGAAGCGACAAAAATGCGAGACATATTATAATGGTCATAAGCACAGGAACGGCTATTCTCAATGCAAAAACTATCAGTTCAACAGTTTCATTCATTCCGATCACCTCTCTTTGAAAATATTGTCCGTTTTTCCGGCAGCAGGCACTATAATATTATACCTGCCCCGTATATATGATCCTCCCTGATAAAAAAGGTTACAATAATTATGACACTTTTATCTCGGGGATATTCCTCGAATGTAAGAACCTCACAACGGTCTCAGGATGCTCACGGCAGAGCCTGCGGATGTTCATTAATGTGATGAGATATTCATCGGGATCCTCCTGACGGGACAGCAGCTTTTTTGACGGAACAAGCTCCTCATCTATAACTCTTTCATCAGGAGCCGCATCTGCTGCATAAAAAAAGCTGTGTTCTGTAAAATACAGACCTATCATTTCACGCTTGTGTCCGCAGAGATCCACTCCGAGAACAGACCCGTCGCCAAAAATATCATATACCCACTTGAAATAATCGCTGAGAAAGGTCTTTCCGCTGAATATCCCTGCCGCTCTTACAGGAACACTGACTTCAGGCATCGTGCTTTTCATCATTTCATTGTCAACATTCCTGACCTTCAGCAGCCACAGCACCTTGGCACCTGAAATTATCTCATATTTCGGAAGCAGCGGAAGTCCGCCGCAGCATTCAGGACTGTTGTGAGTGAGCAGAACTTTTTTTATCAGACGGGGATCAATGTTTTCCTTGTCGAGCCTTTCGATGATCGCACTGTCCCTGTCAAAACGCAGGGCATGGTTCTTTTTGTACATGAGATATTGTCTCAGGTCCTCCTTCAGCAGTTCACTGCATCCGGTGTTTATCAGCACCGTTCCGAAATTGCGGTGTTCCGCCATAAGCACGTTTATCGGAAGCTTTTGTTTTCCTTCTTTTGAATTTATGAACAGCTCTGAATAGTTAAAAACTTCTGTCCCACATTCAAAGCTCCTGAGAGATAATATCTTGTTCATTTTGTTTTCTCCGTTCCGTCTGCGGTTTTATGGGGTATATGCGATCTTATCCTATATTTTATATAATCGGCTCCCAATCGTCAATAGCAGCCCGAAAAATCGCTTATTTTATCCAAAAATCATCGGAAAAACCTTATTTTTTGCGAAAAAAAATAATAAAAACAAGATTTTTCAAAAAAACTATTGTTAAAAAAACTTTTTTTTGGTATGATTATCTTTGTATAATTGTAACCAATGATTTATGGAGATGATTTTTATGTCAGCAAACAGATCAATAAAAAAGAAGATCACAGCTTCCCTTATTGCAGCTGCGCTTGCACTCACTCTCACAACATCAGGCTGCGGCATCTTCAATAAGGATAAAGACGAAAACAACACCGCACTTACTTCAAAATCAGAGTCTGTCGAGATAGTCAAAAACCAGGCTCTTGCAAGCTCTGAAAATTATTCAATAAGCCTTCCCATGGGCTCATATCTTTTCAACAGCTATTACCAGAACTACAGACAGTATGCTGTATATCAGGGACTGGATGTCACAAAAAGCCTCAAGGAACAAAAATACAGCGACACCATGACATGGTTCGACTATTTTATGGCGATGACAAAGCAGTACCTCCAGCAGATTCTCGTTCTTTGTGAGGCTGCAAATGAAGAAAATATCGTGCTTGAACAAAGCGACCTTGACAACGTTGATGTAACTATGAAATCCCTCCGTGAAGCTGCTGAAAATGCAGGCGTAAAAATTGACGAATATATCGTCACAAATTTCGGCGGCAATATCACAGAACAGGGACTGAGAGATTATCTTGAACTCACCGCCCTCGCTCAGAAGTATTATACAAAACTCAGCAACAGCTTCACCTATACCGATGAGGATCTCGAAAAGTATTACAACGAAAATCCTACATCATATCAGTATGCTGATTTTCTTCACTTCACATTTATCTACAAAAGCGATCAGGAACAGTCTGACGGCAGCGACCCTGAGCTTGAAAAACGCATCGCAGAAGCCAAGGCTTCCGCAGAGGAACTCGTAAAAGTAAAAACTCAGGAGGAATATATCGCCTGGATAACCAAGTATCTTACCGAGCATCCCGATCTCGTAAGCGGCACGTCCGAAACACCGCTTTCCGGTGATGATCTGACAGCCGCTGTCAGCAGTGCAACAGAATCGGCACTCTATAAGAAATATGCCTATGAAGTAACATCAGCCGCCGGAAAATGGGTGTTCGACCTTTCAAGAAAGGCATTCGACACAACTATAGTTGAAAATGAAGGCTCATATACTGTTTTCATGCTGATAAAACCCGCATACCGTGACGAGACAGTTTCCAAAAATGTAAGGCACATCCTCTTCTCGGCAGAAAAATACGGCGGCAAAGATGAGTCTGCTCTCTCTGAGGCAACAAAAGTATACAAAACATGGAGAGAGGGCGAAAAGACCGAGGATTCATTTGCTGCACTCGTCCAGGAATATACCGCCGACAGCGGCTCAAAATATAAGGGCGGACTCTATGAGGATGTTCAGGAAGGCGATATGGTAACGGAATTCAACGACTGGGTATTTGACTCTGCACGTAAGCCCGGAGATACCGGTATCGTAAAGACCAATTATGGCTATCACCTCATGTACTTTGTCGGTGACGGCGATCCCGCATGGAAGATCTCTGCGGAATCGGTACTGCGCAAGACCGATCTTGACAATGCCCTGAATGAGCTTATTAAAAAATACGAGGTCGATATAGACGAAGATGCAGCTGCAACTATCGAAGAGACAGAATACGTCAGCGAAACCTCTAATATCGTCTCCGAAGAAAGCAGTGCTGCCGAAACAAGTGCTGCTGAATCAGCTGCCGAGGAAACAAGCTCAGCCGACACAAGTACAGCTGATACGAGTACAACCGATACAAGCGCTTCAGATGCCTCTGACGTATCCGCTGTCTCTCAGACACAGGAATCCAAATCTTGATGAACTCTCTACGGACACGGAAAGAAACCGTGTCCGTAAATTATAATCTGAACAATGAGGTAACAGATGAAAAAATTTAATGTTACAGGAATGAGCTGTGCAGCGTGTCAGGCAAGAGTTGAAAGGGCTGTTTCAAAACTTGACGGTGTATCTTCATGTTCAGTAAGCCTGCTGACAAATTCAATGGGCGTTGAAGGAGATGCCAGCGATGCCGAAATAATAAGCGCCGTTGAAAAAGCCGGCTATGGTGCTTCTCCAAAGACTTCATCACGCAGCAAGGTCTCCGCCGATGAAGACGCTCTCTCCGACAAGGAAACTCCAAAGCTCAAAAAGCGGCTTTTCAGCTCGATCATACTGCTTGTCATACTTATGTATTTTTCAATGGGTACGATGATGTTCGGTTTTCCGCTGCCTCCGTTTCTTGAAGGCAACTGCGTCGGGACAGGACTTGTTCAGCTCATTCTTTCGGGAATAATAATGGTGATAAACCAGAAGTTTTTTGTGAGCGGTTTCCGTGGACTTTTTCACCTTTCTCCGAATATGGACACCCTTATTGCCATCGGTTCGTCAGCATCGTTCATATACAGTACTGTGATACTGTTTGTGATGACATCAATGGTAAGCTCCGGAAACAGCGAAGCTGCAATGAAGCTCATGGATGAGTTTTATTTTGAATCCGCAGCTATGATACTGACTCTTATAACCGTCGGAAAAACTCTCGAAGCTTATTCAAAAGGCAAGACCACCAACGCTCTCAGAAGCCTTATGAAGCTTGCTCCAAAGACCGCCGTTCTGCTCAGGGACGGAAAGGAGATCACCGTTCCGGCGGAGGACATAAAAAAGGACGATATTTTTGTTGTACGTGCCGGCAGCACCATACCCGCAGACGGAATAGTTATCAGCGGAAGCGGTGCGGTGGATGAATCTGCACTCACCGGAGAAAGTATCCCCGTTGAAAAATCCGAGGGCAGTCATGTGTCCTCGGCAACAATAAACAAGACCGGCTATCTTGAATGCCGTGCGGAAAGAGTTGGTGAAGATACAACACTCTCTGAGATAATCTCAATGGTGAGCGATGCCGCTGCAACAAAAGCACCCGCCGCAAAATTAGCCGACAGGATATCCCTTGTTTTCGTGCCCGCAGTTATAATATTGGCAGCAATAACAACAGCTGTATGGCTCCTTATCGGCGCTCCTGTGGGAACGGCTCTCGCAAGAGGTATATGTGTGCTTGTGGTGTCGTGCCCATGTGCCCTCGGACTTGCAACTCCTGTTGCCATTATGGTCGGAAACGGTCTCGGCGCAAAAAACGGCATACTCTTCAAGACAGCTCAGGCTCTTCAGGAAACAGGCAAAGCTGATATCATTGTCCTTGACAAGACCGGAACGATAACAAAGGGTACTCCGGAGGTCACTGATGTCATACCCGCAGACGGGATATCCGAAGATGAACTCATAAGGGCTGCCGCTTCACTTGAACAAAAAAGCGAACATCCGCTGGCTTCTGCCGTATGCGCTTATGCGGAAAAAAGGAATATCAGTCCTCTTCCCACAGAAAACTTTGAAACTCTATCCGGCAGCGGTGTCCGTGCGGTACTTGACGGAAAAGAGATGACCGGCGGCAGCGTCGGATATATGAGCAAAAAATATGCTCTGCCTGCTTATGCACTCAAAAAAGCCGGCGAACTTGCTTCTCAGGGAAAAAGTCCGATGCTCTTTATGATGGACGGCAGATTTTATGGTATGATAGCCGCAGCGGACGCAGTAAAAGATGACTCCGCAAGGGCTGTCAGGGAATTTCAGAACATGGGGCTGTATGTTGTCATGCTGACAGGCGACAACAGGAATACAGCAGAAAATATCGGCGCTCAGGTCGGCGCAGACAGGGTCATCGCAGAAGTCAGACCCGATGAAAAGGGCAGTATCGTCCGCCGTCTGAAAGAATACGGCAGCGTCATCATGGCAGGTGACGGAATAAACGATTCTCCTGCCCTGACCTGCGCAGACGTGGGAATCGCTATCGGCGCAGGCACAGATGTTGCAATAGATGCGGCTGACGTTGTTCTGATGAAAAGCCGTCTTTCTGATGCAGCAGGAGCTGTCAGGCTCTCAAAACAGACATACAGGAACATCAAACAAAATCTTTTCTGGGCGCTGTTTTACAATGTCCTTCTGATACCCGCTGCTGCGGGAGCATATTCCGCACTGAATATAAATATGAGTCCTGTACTCGGTGCTGCGGCAATGAGCCTCTCGAGCGTTTTTGTTATTACAAATGCGCTCAGGCTAAATACATTCAGGCTGTTCAGCACAAAGCATGACAAAAAGAAAAAAACATCCGTCGTTATTGATAACGATCCGGTTTTATCAAATAATAAAAACTACAAGGAGGTCACTATTATGACAAAGACAATGACTATCGAAGGCATGATGTGTATGCACTGTGAAGCTGCTGTTAAAAAAGCTCTTGAGGCTCTTGAAGGAGTAGCTTCTGCTGATGTCAGCCACGAAGAAAACCGTGCTGTGGTAACTCTTTCGGAGAATGTTCCGGACGATGTACTGAAAAAAGCTGTAGAGGACAAGGACTATAAAGTAACGGCTATAGTCTGATGCCGTGATACACAAAAACAAAGGAGCGTGAAATAATGAAAGAAGAGCATATTGATCTTAACCTTTCGGAACAGACCGACCAGATGGCAAAGGAGCTTGCAAAATTTACCGAAAAGATGAATTTCAACGAAGAACAGATACTCGATCTTGTACAGGAGCATATCATCCCCGTTGAACAGTTCTTTGCAAACTATACCTGTGCGATCATGGAGATAGAAACAAAATTCAAGGTCCTTAATGAACAGTTTTCTCTGATCTATGACGGCAACCCTATTGAGACCATAAAGTCAAGAGTCAAGGATTATGACAGCATCATCCGCAAGCTCATCAGAAAGAACCTTCCAAAAACACTTGAATCCATCGAAGAAAATATCAACGATATCGCCGGAGTGAGAGTGATATGTTCATTTGAGGACGACATATACCGCCTTGCAAACTGCCTTTTGCAGCAGGACGACATCACGCTCATCAGCAAAAAGGACTATATCCGCTCTCCCAAGCCCAGCGGATACAGAAGCCTTCACCTTATAGTATCCGTTCCGATCTTCCTCGAAAACGAAAAAAAGAACGTCAAGGTAGAGGTCCAGCTGCGCACCATCGCAATGGATTTCTGGGCAAGCCTTGAACACAAGATCCGTTATAAAAAGGATCTCCCGGCCGGTGCGGAATTGGAAAAAGAACTGCTTGAATGTGCCGCAATAAGTGCCGAGCTGGAGAACCGGATGGAACGAATTCAAAAAACGGCCGACTGCTATCTGGATGATTCCTGGAAGGAGGACGGACGATGACAAGCTCTTCGAAAATCATCATAAAATGGGGTGGAATCCTTGCAGGCTCAGCCGCCATAGCGTCGGTCTCCGCTTTTATCACCACAAGATATCTGCTGAAGATGGCAGTAGATCGCGAGGAACCCAAACTAATGAAGCTTGCGGGGAAGCGCGTGGCAGGATTTGCGGAGGACGACTCTTTTTTCAAGGCGAGGCTCGATGCCGGGGACAGACTTTCTAAAAAGGAAAGTGAGACTGTTGATATCACCAGCCATGATGGCATTCTTCTGGTCGGTCACTGGATCCCTGCAGTCAATGCGAAGCGTATCCTTATTGCTGTCCACGGCTGGCGTGCCTCCTGGTACCATTTTAAATCCTGTACTTTTATAGATTGCAGAGGGACGAACGATGGCTGTCTTTTGGCAACACCCTTAGGGAGTGCTGAGGCCATTGAAGGAGGAGAT
>DBWG01000037.1:0-14334 GCA_002308635.1 Ruminococcaceae bacterium UBA1244
TTCTGATCCGAAGTAATGTTTACTGTTGATTCCTGCTCAGAAGCCTTTTTTTCTTTGTTTTTTTCTCCGCTGCACGATGCTGCCGAAAGCATCATTAAGCAGCTCAGAAGAAAAGCAGCAGCACACTTTTTTCTCATTTTAAGCAACATAAAAACAACCCCTTTTTCTTGATTTTTGAACTTTCTCAGCATAATTTTACCACATCAAAACCATACAATTCAAGAAAGTTTGGTTTTTTATGATAGTTTATGAGTTATTTCTGTTGAAATGTCAGACCTCTATTTTTTGCAGTATCCATTGCAGACTAAAAAAATCGGAGCGACTTATTTTTCAAGCCACTCCACAATAACATTTTATCACAGTGTGAAGCTTAGTGTTCCATCCGCCTTTTGATTTTCCGATGGAATGCTTTCCGTGTTTTTTAAAACTCCATGCCCATCAGGGTGCACTTTACAAGAGGTACTGTCTAATGCCAATACCTCAACTTTGATTGCTATTATTCTTTCTTGCTGAAGAACTGAGATCTCACTCAAGAAACTATACGGTTACGATGCCGCAAAGAAAAGGGGGCTTCCAATGTTATCAGCGTGTACTGAAACCATTCAGACCATTTCTTCATGGCATCAGAATAATACTTGACTATATGTCAAAAAAAGTGTAGACTTTTGTTAGATATACTTTTAAGACAATACATGAAAGATACAAATGAGGAACCAGCATGAGTATAAATGTTTTGGAATTCATTGAGAAAAGTGCTGCGGAATTTCCGCAGAAAACAGCCGTCAGAGAAGGTGAACGCTCCCTGACGTTTGCAGAGCTTCTCCTGCTGAGCAGGATCACCGGCACATCTCTTCTGAAAAGTGGTGCTGAAAAAACTCCGGTCGGAGTATATATGGAAAAAAGTACAGAAGCTCTCACTGCTTTCTTCGGTGCGGCTTATGCCGGATGCTGCTATTGTATGCTCAATGCCGAACTGCCTGATAACCGTCTCCAACAGATACAGTCCGTGCTTCGTGCAAAATATATAATCACGCTCAGAAGCCTGTCCGAAAAAGCAAAGGGGCTTTTTCCGGATGCCTGTATCCTTACTGCGGAGGAGCTGTCTGACGGAACAGCGGATGAAGATGCTCTTCTCAGAGTGCGCAGTACGATGATAGACACCGACCCGCTGTATATAAACTTCACTTCCGGTTCGACAGGAGTTCCGAAGGGTATCGCCGTTGCCCACAGAAGCGTTATTGATTTTATCGGATATTTCACGGATATATTCGGCATTGACAAAAACGATATCATCGCAAATCAGGCACCGTTTGATTTTGACGTTTCCGTGAAGGATATCTATTCCGCAATGGCTGTCGGTGCAACATTGGTGATCGTTCCGAGGGCACTGTTTTCAGCGCCTGTCCCGCTTATTGACTATCTCTGCGATAATCGTATGACCGTGATGATCTGGGCTGTGTCGGCTCTTTGTCTGATAAGCACATTTCACGGACTTGACTACAAAACTCCCGATACGGTGAAAAAGATACTTTTCAGCGGCGAAGTCATGCCCTACAAGCACCTTTGTGAGTGGCGGAAGCACCTTCCCGATGCAATGTATGTCAATCTCTACGGTCCGACCGAGATCACCTGCAACTGCACCTACCACATCCTCAGCAAAGACAGGGACTATTCTGACGGCATACCGATAGGAAGGCCTTTTCCGAACGAGGATGTCTTTCTCCTTGATGACGCTCATAAAGCCATTACCGTTCCCGGCAAAACGGGTATGATAACCGTCCGTGGAACTGCACTTGCCCTTGGATATTACGGATGTCCCGAAAAGACCGCTGAAAACTTTATACAAAATCCTCTCCAGTCCTTCTATCCCGAAACAGTCTATCTGACCGGCGATCTCGGCAGACTGGAGCCTGACGGCGAACTTTTCTACTGCGGCAGGGCGGATAATCAGATCAAATATCTCGGCCATCGTGTCGAGCTTGAAGAGATCGAAAGGGCTATGGCGGCAATAGACGGAGTTGAAAGGTGTATATGTGTTTTTGACGAAAAGAAGCAGCGTCTAAAGGGCTATTATGTCGGCACGATCGAAAAGAATGTGCTTCACAGCACCCTTCGTGAAACACTTCCTGCATTTATGGTCCCCGGTTTCCTGCAGCAGGTAGAAACCATGATACTCAGCAAAAACGGCAAGATCGACCGCAAAAAAACTATTGAACAGATAGGAGGCAAGAAGACTTGACAGAAACAATAAAAAAGCTTCTCAGCATCAATGAAAATGCTTTTTATTTATTCGATATCCAAAAGCTCAGGCAGAGAACAGAGTTTCTCCGGAACAATCTTCCTGACGGCACAAAGCTGTGCTATGCGGTAAAAGCAAATCCGTTTGTAACAGGTGAAGCCGCAGGTCTTGTTGAAAGGCTTGAGATATGCTCTCCGGGAGAAGCAGAAATCTGCCGTTCTCTTGGGATCGACAGCAGCAAAATGGTCATCTCCGGATTGTACAAAAGCCCGTTGTTCCTGCGGGAACTTGCTTCTGATAAGGAATTCAAAGGCATTATCACAGTTGAATCAGTCATTCAGTATGAGCAGCTGTGTGATTTGTCAGAGGAATACGGGATAAGTCTGCGGCTTCTGCCGAGACTTACAAACGGCAGTCAGTTCGGACTTGACGAAGCCGATCTCGATATGATGATACGTGACAGAGAAAAACACAGTCTGCTGAATATCATCGGCATACAGTTTTTCTCCGGCACACAAAAAAACTCAGCCAAAAAATATGCACGGGAGCTTTCGTATCTTGACGGATACATTCTCGGTCTGAAAGAACGCTTCGGCTTTTCCGTTCCCGAACTTGAATACGGCACAGGATTTCCGGTGTCTTATTTTATCGGTGAATCTCTCGATGAAGAATCACTTCTGAGAGAGTTTTCCGGACTGATGAAAAATATGCAGAGCCGTGTCCCTGTTACGATAGAATCCGGCAGGAGCATTGCGGCATCCTGCGGAAGCTATTATACTCACATCGTTGACATAAAGCAAAACAAGGGAGTAAATTACGCCGTAACCGACGGGGGTATGCACCACATAACATATTTCGGTCAGTATATGGCGATGAAGCAGCCATTTATTTCTGTCGCAGGCAAGGAAGACGCTCCGCACGAAAAGGAATGGACTATCTGCGGCGCACTTTGTACCATGAACGACATTATGGTAAAGCAGGCAAGTCTGCCGGAAATAAAAACCGGCGATGTGCTGTGCTTTGAAAAAACCGGCGCATACTGTATGACTGAAGGGATATCACTGCTTCTCAGCCGTGATCTTCCTGCGGTATATATACTCAGAGAGAACGGCGAGCTTTATCGGGTCCGCCCTGCCTTTGAAACAAGCACTATCAACAAACCAAAATATGAAAGGATGTTTTAAAATGGAAAGACTTATCGAAATACTTGAGGACATTCAGCCCGATGCAGATTATGAAACCTGCACGAACCTGATCGACGGCCATATTCTCAGCTCTCTTGATATCATTTCTCTCATTGCCGAGCTTGAGGACGAATATGACATTACGATACCCGCCGTTGAAATAGTCCCTGCAAACTTCAATTCCGCAGCGGCAATGATGAAAATGATCGAGCGTCTGCAGGAGGATTAATGCCTGATGGATCTTTCGTTCCTTTTAGCAGGCTGCGGAAAAGCAATGACATCCTTCTTTGCTCTGACATTTCTGTTTTTGTTTCTTCCCGCCTGCCTGATCATCTATTCGATAGTTCCGAGATCGTGGAAAAAGTATATCCTGCTCATTGCAAGCTATCTTTTCTTCTGGTTCGTAAGCGGAACGCTTGTGATCTATCTGATATTGTCAACGCTGTCGGTTTTCCTTCTCGGTCTATGGATCGACAGGATACAAACGCAGATGAAGGATCATCTCAAGGAACTTCCAAAGGAAGAACGCAAGGCCGCAAAACCCAAATATATGCGCCGCCAGAAGCGTGTGGTACTTTTAGGAGTCGTGCTGCATATAGGACTTCTGCTCGTGATAAAATATTCCGGATTCTTCTTCCTGAATGTCAACGGGTTCCTGAAGCTCTGCGGAAGCTCCGTCTGGTTCAGCATACCCCGGTTTGCAATGCCCATCGGACTGTCATTTTTTTCGCTCCAGGCGGTGTCGTACATCGTTGACGTATATCACGGACTCGAAAAAGCAGACAGGAACTTCCTGCGGCTTGCTCTTTTTATGAGCTTCTTTCCGCAGATAGTTGAAGGACCGATATGCCGTTATTCACAGACTGCCGGACAGCTCTGGCAGGTCGGGCCGATAAAGTATGAGAACCTCACCTTCGGACTCCAGCGCCTGCTGTACGGTGCGATGAAAAAGGTCGTTGTCGCCGACAGGCTCAATCCGCTTGTTACACAAATATTTGACACCACAAACAACTATGACGGCGGTGTGATAGCTCTTGGTGCCGTCTGTTATACCATACAGCTTTATATGGACTTTTCCGGCGCAATGGATGCCGTTGCCGGAATCGGTCAGATCTTCGGCGTTACTATGCCCGAAAACTTTGAACGGCCGTTTTTTTCACATTCGATATCGGAGTTCTGGAAAAGATGGCACATATCCCTCGGCGCATGGTTCCGTGACTATATTTTTTATCCGGTGACAAGTGCAAAAAGCATGAAAAAGCTCACCTCATCCGCACGAAAAAAACTCGGCAACCATTTCGGACCGCTGATCGCCGGAAGCATCGCACTGTTTTGTGTATGGTTCTGCAACGGACTATGGCACGGTGCGGCATGGAGCTTTATTTTCTTCGGAATGTACCACTTTGTACTGATACTCACGGAGAATATGATCGCCCCTGCTGTCAAGTCATTCAATACAAAGCTACATATAAACAGCGCCTCCAAGCCCTATCACGCCATGCAGATAGTCCGCACGGCTGTTCTTGTTGTGATCGGCGAGCTTTTCTTCCGGGCAGGCGGGCTTCAAGCGGGCTTCTCGATGTTCGGAAAGATGTTTACGTCATTCTCCTTCAGCTGGCTGAACGGAGACACACTCAGCAGTCTCGGAGTGGACTGGCAGGATATGCTCATTGTCGGCATAACCATTATAATTGTATTCGTTGTCAGTCTGATGAACGAAAAGGGTATAAAGCTCCGTGAGTCACTCGCAAAGAAAAACATCGTTCTGCGCTGGAGCGTTTTTTATATCCTGATCTTCTATATCATTATCTTTGGAGCATACGGCTTCGGGTATATTCCCGTTGACCCGATGTATGCACAATTCTGAGGAGGACGGCTATGAAGACAAAACTCACACACACGGCAAAGGCTCTTCTGTTTGTCCTGATCCTCCTGATACTGATGTCCGGTGCTTCACAGATCGTGCGCCCGAAAGACAATACCGAAGAACAGTGGAAGCATGACAGCTCCGCATACGGAGTTCTCGGCGAACCCGAAAATACCGTTGACGTGCTTCTTATCGGCGACAGCGAGCTTTACAGCTCAATAATACCTCTTCAGATATGGGATGAACATGGGTATACATCCTTCAACTGCGGCAGTAAAACACAGTCTCTCTGGTACAGCATACAGTTTCTTCTGGATGCCTTTGAACGTCAGACACCAAAGATCGTCGTGCTTGAAACAAACACGATATTCCGCTATTTCACTGTGGATAATATCCTTCTCCACAGTGCAGAGATACTCTTCCCTGTTCTGAAATATCACGACCGCTGGAAGATAATCTCATTTGAGGATATGTTCTCGCCCGTTGACTATAAGCATCTCAATGCCAACAAGGGATTTCTTTTTAACAACAACATAGACCCCGCCCAGACGGATGACTATATGACTCCATCCGGCAGCTACAAATATATAACGCCTGTCAACAGAATGTACATAAGAATGATAGAATCCTTCTGTTCAAGCCACGGCGCAAAGCTCGTCCTGATGAGTACTCCCAGCACAAAAAACTGGAACATGGCAAGACACAACAGCATTGAAAGGTTTGCCAAAGAGATCGGCGTGGATTATATTGATATGAACACTATGCCCTCTGAAGTACCCATCGACTGGGATCATGACACCAGAGACAGGGGCGACCATCTCAACATTTACGGTGCCGAAAAGGCAACTGCCTACCTTGGCAAGTATCTTGAAGACACCGGACTGCTCACAGACCACAAGGATGACCCTGCCTGCAAAGGCTGGAACAAGGCTCTTGCGGCATTTGTAAAAAAATACAGAAAAGATCTGTCATTTCATACCCGCAAGTGACGGCTGTATACCGGCAAAAAAGCTCCCAGACTGCACTTTATTCCAAAAGAACAGTCTGGGGGATTTTATTTTGGCCGTCCGGACAAAGAACTATATTTTCCTTTACACAAAAAAATTGCTGTGGTATAATTATAAAAAATTATTTTCTGGAGGTGCAGTATGAACTATACCGAATATTACGAAATGTCTGAGGAACAGTTTGAAGAAATGGAAAGCTTTTATCAGAAGCTTGGCTATGATAAAAAGCAGACAAAAAAGCTCTGCAAAAAATGCTTCGGCGCAGAGATCAGAGTCAGCAAATATGCAAAATATGAACCGGATTGGGTATTCTACCGCAAGAGAGAATACAAACGGAGAGAAAAGTCACTGTCAGCGGGCGGTGCGTGTGAGGTCGAAGACGGACTTTGTGAAGAAGCTCCGATGATGAAAGCGTCCATGTCAGGAGCCCCGATGATGTGCATGAGTATGATGGGCGGAGCAATGCCGGGAGCTGCCATGTGCGGCATGATGAATATGGCTGCCGCTATGCCTGCACCGATGCCGATGACAGAACCCCCGGAATTCAATACCGCCGAAACAAACAACGCTCCCGAAAATGAAAAACACAGTCCGCTTGACGAATCTCAGGTGATCTTTTCGGCAAATGTGAATACGGCATCATGGTCATATCTCCGCAATAAGATAAAAAGAAAAAAGAAAATAGATCCCAGCTTTGTAAGGATCGAGGAAATACTCAATTCGTATCAGTATAAGCTCGACGCTCCCAAAAACGGCGATCTCTTCTCAGTCAGCACCGAGATCGGCAAATGTCCGTGGGACAATGAAAAGGAACTGATGTTCCTTGGATTCAAGGGCAGAAAGGCAGAAAAGGAATGCCGGCAGAACCTCGCTCTGCTCGTAGACGTTTCGGGAAGTATGGATGACGAATGGATACTCACACAGATGTCCGTTATGGCGATACTCAGCAAGCTCAACAAGGGCGATAAGGTCTCCATAATAACCTACAGCGATGAGACCGATACCATTGCAAAAGACCTTGACGGCGGCGACCGTTCAAAATGTCTTGAAGCCGTGCTTGACATCAAGGGTATCGGCGGCTGTACCAACGGAAGCGACGGACTTGAAAAGGCATACAAATACATCGGCAAGCATTATGACAAGGATGCAAACAACAGGGTGTTTATCTTTACGGACGGAGATTTCAATTTCGGTATCACCGGTGTAGGCGCTCTTGAAAAGTTCATAAAGGAAAAGCGTGAAACAGGAATATACCTTTCTATTGTCGGATACGGCGAAAGAAACTTCAAGGACAACAAGATGGAAGGCCTTGCACGGAACGGAAACGGTAACTATACCTTTATCGGAAACCCATACGATATCCTTGACTATCTCTGGGAAAAGCTTGTGTCGAGTCTTGTAACCGTTGCAAAAAACGTAAAGATATCGGTGGAATTCAATCCGGTATTTGTGAGCGAATACCGGCTTATCGGCTATGACGCAAGGATGCTGACACAGCAGGAGTTCCACGATACGGAAAAAGCTGTTGACGGTATAGGCTCAGAACATAATGTGGCTGCACTAATCGAGCTGAAGCGCGGAAAAGCTGAACAGAAATACAAGAGCCGCTATGTCAATGTTGACGCTGCCGGAAACGAAAGCGAATTCGCCTTTGTCGAGGTACACTATCAGTCACCTGACGGTGAGAACCTTGTCCTCACGAAATCAATATTGCTGAAAGACATTGAACAGGCACAAAAAGACAATGTTGATACTGCCGCTGTGCTTGCATCCTTCGGTCTCCTTGTAAAGGATTCCCAATATAAAGGCGATATGACGAGCCGCAAACTCTATGAACTGATGAAGGAAACAGGACTCAGACCCGAAGGCAGAAACAGGGAAAATGATTATTCTCACTTCGGCATTATTGAAAGCTATCTTGAAGACAAACTTTAAGAGTTTTATGCTCCTGCATCAAACCCAATAAATGATATCCTTTCATAAGCACCTGCCTTATTTTGCAGGTGCTTTTTTATTTCATGCAGAGACAAAAAACGGTCTGAAACGTTCACGTCCGGAACATTTATTTATAAATAATTCCTTAAATATTATTCTTGTATTTTCCGGTCAATTAAAGTATAATGTACTATGTATAAGTTTACTGTGAGATACTATGCACTTTTGCAAAAGAACTGCTGATATATGGGGAGGAACCTTAATGAAAAGATTGACCGCTATTTTAACGGCGGCACTGCTTACGCTGACGATATCATTGCCGGTTCTTGCTGAACCGGATATATCGGAAACTGACGAACCGAACCGGACGGAATCAGACACTGCAGTATCGACCGATACCGGGCCGGACAGTACGGTATCAGACAATGAAGGATCTGGCGATACGAAACCGGATGATGCAGTGTCTGATGATGAAGGGTCTGGCGATGAGCAGTCGGGCGAAGCTGCCGGAGAAAATGATCTCGTATCCTATCGGATAAAAGAAGCCGATATGGATATATCCGTACCGCCGGATCTGATAGTCATTACCCGTGATACAAAAGAGGACGATCCCGTCTTTGATGAGATCAGCACGACAAAAACGGAATCCGACAAGCTGCTTGTAGAAAACGATATGTATTTTCGGGCAAATACAAAGGATATGTCCTGTTCGATATCAGTAGTTGTTACCGAAACGAAGGATACAAAAAAAGTCGGAGATCTGTCGTCGCTCACCGAAGAAAGCCTCCACGCACTGACGGATCAGATACTTGAAAACAAAAGCTATTCCGGAGGCACACTGACAGAACACAATAATATACCGTTCCTGAGGTTTGCTCTTGCTGTCGAAAGCGAAGACATGAACGTATACGGCTTTCAGGAATACACTATAGTAAACGGGAAATGCGTCAGGGTCACATATCAGACTACGGCAGAACCGGAAAACGATCCGAATACCGGCCTTTTAGATACTGTAATGGAAACGGTACGCTTCGATAATGCCGTTATCGAAAAAGAGCCTGAAAAAAAAGAGCCCGTTACATACAGGATAGAAGAAGCCGGAATGGATATCACCATTCCTTCCGATATGGCGGNNCGGTCATCACCCGTGATACAAAGGAAGGCGATCCCGCTTTTGAAATGAACCACACCACAAAGGCGGAATCTGACAAAAACCTTAAAGAAAACGATATCTACCTTCGTGCAAACACAAAGGATTTTTCATGCTCTGTGACGGTAGTTATGAATGAATCCGAGGATACCCAAAAAATCGGCGACCTGTCATCTCTCAGCGAGGAAAATATCCAGAAAATAATAGACAAGATGCAGGAACACAATATCTATACAGGATGTGCAAGGATAAACTACAACAATGTCCTGTTCCTGAGCTTTACCATATCCTATGAAAACGAGGGCAAAAAATATCAAGGCCTGCAGGAATATACCGTCCTTGACGGAAAATGTATCAAAATTACATATCAGACTATGGCAGAAGAAGAAAACGACCCGAACAAGGCCGTTTTCGGAGCAATAATGGAATCAATACGCTTTGACGGAGTCGATATACCGCCTCCGGTACCCAAAGAAAAAAAGCCGTCCGTTTCCGTTTCAGATATGGACATAAGATTGATATACCTTATGATCGCCTCCGTCATCGGGATAATCTCACTGATGATAATGATACTTGTCGGCATAAGATATAATCAGTCAAAACGAGACCTCAAAGAAGAAAAACCGGAACACGACGAGGATGACGGCAGCTCAGATGAGACCGAGCCGGACGATGATGATACTCCGGATAATACGGATGACGGCTCTACGGATATTTTTTCCGATACCGGCAAAAGAAAAGGGCCTTCTGTTGAGATCAAGCCGATGACCTATGATGACGTTATCAGCGCAAAGGGCAATTTTACCGCCGCCGATATAAACAATTCTGAACCGCCCGAGGATGAAAATGACACCGCCGCAAAAGCGGACGAAAAAACTGAAGATAAAAAGAAACATAAAAAAGAACATCCGGTTTCGGAACAGGTGTTCTTTATAGTAGATGATGATAGTGACGTTCCGCAGGCACCTCTTAAATGGGACGATATCCCTGAGAGCATACTTGATGAAACCGCACGTCCGTCTCTTGACGAACTGAAAAAAGAAGAGCTTGCAGATAACGAATCCTACAAAAAAGCTTGGGAAGCCGCAAAAGCAAAAAGATCGGCTCAGATGGAATCTTCTGCACAGCAGGGACAAACACCAAAAAAGCCCGATGCGGAAAACTCAAAGAAAACCGCCAAATCAGGAAAAACTTCCAAAAGCTCAAAGAACGGCAAGCCGAAAACTCCGGTCATGGAATCAACGATGGAGATACCCGAACTGAAAAATGCTCCTGAGTACGTTCCGATCATAGGATTAGCAGCAGCCGCAGCAGCAGTTTCGGCAGTAAGCTCAAAAGACAAAAAAGAAACTTCACCGGAAACTCCTGACACAGTCACAACAGAATTGCCCGATATCCCGCAGAATGAACAAATCTCCGCTTCCCAGTCCGTTCAGGACATTCCTGCCGCAGCAGTTTCCGAAGAAAGCTCCATGCTTGCAGGAATGATAAGCAGGCTGCAAAGTACAAACGAGGAAGTCGCACATGACATCGAACAGGACAATTCAAGCCTTGCAGATAAGCTGCTCAACAACGGCTCTCCGATTACCGATGATAACAGTACCGAAGAAACGTCCGCCAAGAACGACAGCCGTGACAGTTCGATAGAGCTTGAAATACTAAAGGCCGCAGACGGCAGTCTTGTTATCGGCGCAAAGGACGATGCAAACGGACAGCCTGTTGACATAGAGATAAGAGACGCTTCCAACTTCAAAGAAGACCGTGACAAAGAGATGGCTGCACTGGGATTTGAAACGGCAAGCGAAAACGAGATCTACAATGCCTGGAAGATCGAAAGCAAAGAAAAACCGTTCATTGTAAAATCCGTCAGCGAGCTTTCACCGGAAGAGACCGCTGACGAAAGCAAAAAAACTCCCGGCGATAAAACGGAATCCTCTCCCGCAGCAAATGCTCAGGAACAGCCGGCAGCCGGTGAGGATTCATCCAAAAAAAGCAAAAACTCCCGCAGCACTAAAACCGAGACCGAAAAATTCTTTGAAGGCGTAAAATCAGCCGCTCCTCTTGAAGCCGGCGGCATTGATCCAAAAGAAAAAGAAAAACAAAAAGAAAGAGATGAGATCATGTTTGAAAAAGAAAGTGGAATAAAATTTGAACATCCGCTCGAAAAACAGTCACCCATTGTTACCATGCAGACACCGTTTACAAGAGTACCGTGTCTTGAAAGCGTTAACGCTGAGGAGTACCACAAGGAATACGCTGAAATGAAAAAGACAATGCCGAAAAATCAGTTCTATGCTCAGCGTTTCAGTTCGTCAAACATAACCCAGCCGTTTGTTGAAACTCCAAAGCCGATCACTCCTTCATCAGAACCCGCTAAAGAAGAGCCTGCCGAGGAAAAAACCGTAAATGAAGAACCCGCTGTCAGCAAACCCGCAGAGGACGTTTTTTCAAACACCATTGACACTCCTTCCGACAGCACTGAACCGGTCAAAGATGAACCTGTCTCTCAGGACGATGAACCCATACAGTATTACACAGGCTATGAAGGCTCAGATGATCCATTCTCCGTTCAGAATCCTGACGAAGAACTCGTTATCAAGGATCACAAGAAAAAAAGCTCCGGTTCATTCGGCAGCAGGTTCAAAAGGACATTCACCAGCTTCTTCTCCAACGACATCCCTGACGAATAAGCTGCTCCGGATACGCTCCGTTTTGCGGAAATGTCCGGCTGCATAATGAAAGGAATAATATAATGGAAAAAATAGTTATTAAAAATGTCAGGATACTTGATCCGGCAAATTATGTTGACGAGGTCGGGGATATTTATATCAAAGACGGAAGGTTTTCCGCTCCTGAACCGGAGGACGAAAACACCGTTATGATCGACGGTACAGGTCTTACGGCAGCACCCGGACTTATTGATCTTCATGTCCATCTCCGTGATCCCGGTCAGACTGAAAAAGAGGATATCATCTCCGGATGCAGAGCCGCTGCTGCCGGCGGCGTCACTCAGCTCCTTGCAATGCCCAACACAAAGCCCGCTGTGGATTCGCCGGAAACAGTCCGCTATATCGCCGAAAAAGCCAAAAATGCCGATGCCGGCGTTCATATTGTCGGTGCAATAACAAAAGGTCTCGGCGGCCATGAACCGACGGATATCAAGGCTCTCTATGAAGCCGGAATATCCGCACTTTCTGATGACGGGGTGCCTGTACTCGACACAAGCATAATGGTTTCCGCCATGAAAACTGCCGCAGATATTGATATCCCCGTCACAGCACACTGCGAAGATCCCTATTTGGCAGGAGGAAAGGTAAACGAGGGCATGATATCCGAACTGCTTGGAGTAAAGGGTATGCCCGGCGCTGCTGAGGATGCCGGCACTGCAAGAGAAATCGCACTTGCCGAAAGCTATGGACTGCCGATACATATATGCCATGTCAGCACCGCCGTTTCCGCCGCAATGATAAGAGCTGCAAAATGCAGGGGCGTTCGTGTTACGGCAGAAACTGCTCCGCATTATCTCATGCTCACCGAACAGGAGCTTCTCAGAGGCGATGCAGACTACCGCATGAACCCTCCGCTCAGAACAGAAACTGACCGCCTTGCTATGATCGAGGCGCTGCGTGACGGCACTATAGATGCCATCGCTACGGATCATGCACCCCATACCCCAAAGGAAAAATCAGACTTTGTAAACGCTCCAAACGGCTCTATCGGAATGGAAACATCATTTGCGGCTTCTTATACTGTACTCGTTGAAGAGGGTATCCTCAGCGAAGCAGACCTCATCCGCAAGATGTCAGTAAACCCCGCAAATATCCTCAGAACATACGGCGGCACACTGAATGTCGGCGCACCCGCTGACCTGATGCTCTACAAAAAAGAAAAGTGGACAGTCGATCCCGAAAAGCTTCACGGAAAATCAAAAAATACCCCGTTCAAGGGGCTGGAGCTTTCCGCAAAGGTAAAGCTTACGATATTCAGGGGCAGGATCGTGTTCAGAGACGAATAAAATTCAAGGAGGAAATCACCATGTCATTGGACAGACTTATTGAAGGAATCAAAAAAACAAAAAATCCCACCGTTGCAGGACTTGACCCGAAACTGAGCTATATTCCCGAATACATCAAGGAAGAAGCATATTCAAAGTTCGGCAGGACTCTTGAAGGCGCATCAGAGGCTCTTTATCAGTTCAATGTCGGACTGATAGACGCTCTCTGTGATATAGTTCCGGCAGTAAAGCCTCAGGCAGCATACTATGAGATGTACGGCTGGCAGGGCGTGAGGGCTCTCAAGCGTACAATAGTCTATGCAAAAAGCAAGGGTATGTTCGTTATCACAGACGGCAAAAGAAACGATATCGGCACAACTATGGAGGCCTATGCAAGCGCACATCTCGGTGAGGTCGATGTTGAAGGAACAAACTTTGAAGCCTTTGCCGCTGATGCCCTCACCGTAAACGCCTATCTCGGCACTGACGGCGTAAAGCCTGTACTCAATGTCTGCAAAAAATACGACAAGGGTATGTTTATCCTTGTAAAGACATCCAATCCGTCATCTGGCGAGCTTCAGGACAGGATCCTCGACGACACAAAAACCATCTATCGCACTATGGGCGATATGTGTGAAAAATGGGGCGAAGAGCTTCCCGGAAAGTACGGCTATTCGGGAGTCGGCGCTGTTGTCGGTGCAACATATCCCGAACAGCTTGGAGAACTCAGAAAGGCACTCCCACATACCTTCTTCCTTGTTCCCGGCTACGGCGCTCAGGGCGGCGGCGCAAAGGATGTACTGCCTGCTTTTGACGAGAACGGCCTTGGAGCAGTCATTAATTCTTCACGCGGCATAATGTGCGCATGGCAGAAAGACCCCTCTCTTGACCCCAGAAACTACGCTCAGGCTGCCCGAAATGAAGCCGTCAGAATGCGTGACGAGATCACCGCATAATA
>DBWG01000037.1:14339-17220 GCA_002308635.1 Ruminococcaceae bacterium UBA1244
ACAAACACACCTCACTACACCCAACACTTACCGCCTGACACATATCGTGCAGGCGGACTTTTTCTTCACAAAGAATTTCTGCTTTATTAAAGAATTGTTTATAAATATGCGGTAAAAATATACTATACTGTTCTACGGAAGAAAACAATATTGTCTTGTTCGTATTTACAGAGGGAGATGAGATCTGATGACAGGGCTTATTCTGGAAGGCGGAGGAAACCGTGCTGTATACAATGCCGGAGTCCTCGATGTTTTTGCGGAGAACGACATATATTTTCCTGTCACTTATGCCGTTTCAGCCGGCGCCTGCAACGCAATGTCATATCTCTCAAAACAGCCGAAACGTGCTTATCGTGTCTATACCGAATATGCTTCTGACAAACGCTACTCAAGCTGGAAAATGTTCAGAAGGACCGGAAGTCTTTTTGGTTTTGATTTTATTTTCGGCGAGCTTGCAGATGAGCTTCTTCCGTTTGATTATGAGGAATTCTTCCGTACCTCTATGAAGCTTAATATCTGTACGACAGACATTGATAACGGGGTTCCGGTGTTTTTTTCAAACAAAGATCTTCGTGATGACCTGCGTCCGCTTATTGCGTCCGCTTCTCTGCCTGTGGTCGCAAACATCGTTGAATACAACGGTATGCACCTTCTTGACGGCGGAGTAACCTCCCCTATCCCTATCGAAAAAGCAATGAACGATGGGATAACCAAAAACATCATTGTCCTTACAAGGGACGAGACATACAAAAAAAAGAACAAGCCTGAATTTCCGCTGTTCTATCTGAAACACAAATATAAGAATTACCCGAAGCTCATAGATGCTCTCAAAAACCGCGGCTCTCTCTACAACAAAGAAAGACTTCTCTGTTATGAAGAACAATCAAATGGCAATGCTATAATAATACAGCCATCAAAGCCGATCAATATAAAGCGCAGCTGCAAAGACCCCGATGTACTCGACGAGATATACCGTCTCGGAGTCAACGACGCAAACGCAAAGCTTGTTGAGATCAACCGCTTCCTTTCGCTGAACGGATAAAAAAAGCACACTCTCCGAAGGATGATCCTTCCGGAGAATGTGCTGTATTTTTTTGATAATTATTTTCTATGATATTCAGACACAGCGCCGGTCCGGTCGATCCCGATAAGAGCGCCGTCCGAGATATATGCCGTCATTTCTGTCCAGTCACTGCACCGGATATTGACAGCTCCGCCGATGTCTCCGGCATTATGTCAAGTCCGGAAATAAGCTTTGCACCGGAACTGCTGCACCCTGATGCCATGAGGACAGCTGTTGTCCCAAAAGCAATTTTTTCATTGTCACTCTCACCTTGCTTCTGCCGTACCAAATGTACACAGCAGCGGAAGGAAATCATGAACGTACAATATTACGCCAGTCAAGGTCGCCGCGTTCGAGACCGTGGATAAGGACTTCACCTGTAGCTATGTTTGTTGCAACAGGGATGTTGTGCATATCGCAAAGACGAAGAAGGTTCATATCATTCGGCTCATGCGGTTTGGGGTCTAACGGATCTCTAAGGAAAATAAGCATATCTATCTCGTTGAAAGCTATCCTTGCAGCGATCTGCTGGTCGCCGCCCTGAGAACCGCCGAGGAATTTCTGTATCTCAAGACCGGTTGCTTCGGATACCATTTTTCCGGTCGTACCTGTCGCACAAAGTGTATGACGGCTGAGTATCCCGCAGTAAGCGATACAGAACTGTACCATAAGTTCTTTTTTTGCATCATGTGCTATCAGTGCTATATTCATTTTATATACCCCCAAACAATCTGTAATTGGTTTTTTTGGCCGATAATAAGAAACCGGTCTTTGATGTTACTCGATCTCAAGAGGAACATTTTTGCCGTCAAGCCTTGCAGCTATCCTGTCAAACGCAAAGGACGCTTTCATCCGTCCTTCGATCGGCAGACCTTTCTGAGAAGCTGCCGATGCTGCGCTGTCCTCCGGAACGATGCCGAGCAATCTTGCTCCGGCTTCATCTATGACCGCATCAAGATCGTCATAGACATCCATCCTGCGGAACCTGCGCAGATTAAACCGGTTGATAATAAGTGAAACATCCTCAACGGAACAATACTGAAGCTTGCGCTTGACTTTGTTGCAGCTCCTTACTGAAAGAGGTTCGGCATTTGCAACAAGAACAGCCCTGTCAGCCGGTGCAGCGGCAGTTTCAAAGCCTGACCCGATACCTGCCGGACAATCAACAAGGATATGGTCGTAATAGCCTTTCAGAACATCCGTAAGCTGCTTCATGACCGAAGGGCTCAGCTCATCACGGACATTCTGCGGTGCAGGCAGAATATACAGCTCCGGCATAGTTTTGCACGGATAAATTGCGCTGACCGGTGTGCAGTTGCCGTTTATGATATCTGCTATATCAAACACCAGTTCACCGCTCACGCCCAGCATGAGATCAATGCCTCTCATCCCGGCATCGCAGTCAACTAACAGAACTCTGGCGCCTCTTCTTACAAGTGCGGCTCCGAGCCCTGCAGTGACAGTTGATTTACCTGTTCCACCCTTACCGGATGTAATAACCGTTACTATACCCATTTTCAAATACCTCTTAGATAAGATTATCACACAATTTCAATAAAGTCAAGGCTTGTCTTTAGTTTTTTTCATACAAAATGACATGATACTTCATTTTGCAGATTTTTTATATTTTCAGCGCAGGCAAAATGAAATAAAAAATCAATTTTGGAAAGCGCCTGCACTTATTGTGCATATTAAATAATATACCAGCAATAAGATAAGCAATGTTTGTTGAATATTTCAATTGAAAAACAAAGCACATTCTGATATAATATCAATGTTGTATCCGGGTGTAGCGCAGATTGGTAGCGCGCTTGAATG